>NZ_JBFAET010000051.1:45682-52483 GCF_040642095.1 Streptomyces sp. NPDC020362 | reverse complement strand
CGGCGCGGCCGCGCGGCCCGTGGCGTGCGCGCGTTCGTAGTAGATCCGGGCGGACGAACCGGCGGTCCCGGTCAGCCAGTACAGCATCACGTTGGTCAGCAACAGGTCCCGGTCGACCGCCTCCTCGGGCAGCTCCACCGAGTCCGTCCACTCCCGGAACTTCTCGACGATCCAGGCGAGCTGGCCGACGGGCGAGTCCGTGAGCGCGTACGCCAGGGTCTGCGGCCGCGTGGAGTGCAGCAGGGCGTAGGCGGACGAGTCGCCCGACCAGGCGGACCAGCGGTGCCACGAGGCGAGCGTGCGCTCCCGCTCCTCGGGGCCGAGCGCGGCCAGCTCCTCTCCGGTCGGCTCGCTGGTCGCCTGCGCCCCCGGCAGCAGGTTGAGGTGGACACCGATCACCCGGTCGGGATGGGCGCGGCCCAGCTCTCGGGAGATCATCGCGCCCCAGTCGCCGCCCTGCGCACCGAACCTCTCGTAGCCGAGGCGTCCCATCAGTTCCGCCCACGCGTCGGCGACCCGGCCCGCCTCCCAGCCGGTGTCGGTCGTGGGCCCGGACAGCCCGAACCCGGGGATGCCGGGCACCACGACGTGGAAGGCGTCGGCCGGATCCCCGCCGTGGGCCGCCGGGTCGGCGAGCGGCCCGACGACGTCCAGGAACTCCACGATCGAACCCGGCCAGCCGTGCGTGACGATCAGCGGGGTGGCGTCCGGCTCCGGCGAGCGGACGTGCGCGAAGTGCACATGCGCCCCGTCGACGGTGGTCGTGAACTGCGGCCATTCGTTCAGCCGCGCCTCGGCCGCACGCCAGTCGTACGTGTGCCGCCAGTACCGCACGAGGTCCCGCAGGTACTCCGGCTCCACCCCGTACGCCCAGCCCGCTCCGGGCAGCCCGTCCGGCCAGCGGGTACGGTCGAGGCGGTCGTACAGGTCGTCGAGGTCGCTCTCGGGGATCGACAGGCGGAAGGGCTGAATGCTCTCGACAGGCGAAGAGGTCATGGTCCGGATGCTAGTGCGGGAACACCGCCACCCGGCCGGATCAATTCGGCGGCCCGGCCGATGAGTTTCGGCACGAGGACCGGTCATAGAGGTGACCGCGTTCCACGCTCCAGGAGGTGCTCATGACCACGGACGGATTCACCACGTGTCTCTGGTTCGACGACCAGGCCGAGGAAGCCGCCGACTACTACGTCTCGATCTTCAAGAACTCCAGCGTCGGCCGGGTCGCCCGCTACCCCGAGGGTGCGCCCCGCCCCGCCGGCACCGTGCTGACCGTCGAGTTCACGGCCAACGGCCACAGCTTCGTCGCGCTCAACGGCGGCCCCGAGTTCAGGTTCAACGAGGCGATCTCCTTCCAGATCTTCTGTGAGGACCAGGAGGAGATCGACTACTACTGGACGAAGCTCACCGAGAACGGCGGCGAGCCCGGCCCCTGCGGCTGGCTCAAGGACAGGTACGGGGTCTCCTGGCAGGTCGTCCCCGGCCGTCTGGCCGACCTGATCGGCGACCCGGACCCGGAGAAGGCCTCGCGCACGACCCGGGCCATGCTGGGCATGGGCAAGCTCGACCTCGCCGAGCTGGAGAAGGCGTACGCGGGCGAGTAGCACACGGGATACGCGGGCGACCAGCAAACGGGAGAGGACGCCATCACCCGGCCTCGGCGAGGATCTCCGCGATCACATGCCGGGAGTTCTCGGCCAGCGCCGGGTTGGTGTGCCAGTAGTACGGCAGCTGGATCAGCGAGATCGACAGCGCCCAGCCCCGACCGCGCGCCCACTCGGCGTCGCCCGCGCCCACGGCCGTGCGGAAGATGTCCCGCGCGGCCGCCGGCAGCAGGTTCCAGGCCACGATCAGGTCCACGGCGGGGTCACCGGTCCCGGCACAGCCGAAGTCGATGACGGCGCTCAGCCCTCCGGCGGCGACCAGCACGTTCCCGGGGCACAGATCGCCGTGCAGCCAGGCCGGGGCCCCGTCGTGCTCCGGGACACGCAGTGCCTGCTCCCACAGGCACGTCACCCTGTCCGTGTCGATCCTGCCGGCGAGCTGCTCCAGGGCCGCGCGGGTCGGCGCGTCCCGGGTCGCGAGCGGAACGCCGCGGTGCGCCGGCGGCCCGTCCTGCGGGTCGATCCGGCGCAGCGCGGCCAGGCACGCCCCCAGTTCCCCGGCCAGCCGCTCCGGTTCCTCGACGGCCCCGGCCACCGGATTGCGGCCGTCCAGCCAGCGGTACACCGACCACGGCCACGGGAAGTCCTCGTCCGGCTCGCCGAGACCCACCGGTTCGGGCGTGGCCACCGGCAGACGCGCTCCGAGGCGGGGCAGCCAGCGCTGCTCGTGCGCCACGTCCGCGACCGCACCGGGATGCCGGGGCAGCCGCACCACCAGGTCCTTCCCCAGGCGGAACATCGCGTTCTCCGTGCCCGAGGACGCCAGGCGCCGCACGGGCAGCGACGCCCAGGCGGGAAACCGCCGGGCGATCAGCCTGCCGACCAGCGGGGCATCGATGTCGACCTCGTCCGCACGCATCTTCAGAGCACACATCGGCGCCCATCCAACGGCCTGCCGCCGCCGCTGTCGAACGAAATACCAGGGGCGGTGTCCTGGACACCGCCCCTGCCTGCCGTCTGCCGTTGATCAGACCCGGTCGGCCACGATGAGCAGGTACTGGAAGCTGCCGTTGCGGTACGCGGACAGGAAGGTGTCCTCGATGCCCGTGACCAGGTGGTCCGCCTTCCGGCGCAGGTCCCAGTACGGGATGGTCGCCTCCGTCAGGTCCTGGACGTGCACGGGCACCAGCCGGTTGCGGGCCATCGCGCGGAAGTACGCCGACCGCGGATGGATGTCGCAGATGTAGTGCGCGTTGATCTGCGAGACCTCGCGCGAGGCCTGCCCGTAGGTGTCGTTGTAGCAGCCGGTGATCACCACGTACCGCCCGCCGCGGCGCAGCAGCCGGGCGTGCTCGGCGAACAGCAGCTCCAGCTCGACGTACATGGTGGACTCGTTGTTCCACGACGCCGCGTACGCGCCGGAGGTGAGGCCCGTGTCGAGCATGTTGCGGTGGTGGTAGCGCACCTTGCCGTCGATGCCCCGGGCGCGGGCCTGCTCGTTGGCGAAGTCGGCCTGCTTCGCGGAGATCGTGACGCCGTCGGCGTGGCAGCCGTAGCGCAGATGCGCCGTGACGCTGCCGCCGCCGCGCCCGCAGCCGGCGTCGAAGACCCGGTCGGCGGGGGAGAGCGGCCCGAGGTGGGCGGCGAGCAGCTCGGCCTGTGCGTGCTCCAGCCGGTGCAGTTCGGTGGTGATGGCTTCCCGGCGCAGGTCCGCGTCGGGCTCGTCGAGCACCGACAGGTCGGCGGCCCCGATGCCGTAGTGGTGGTGGTACAGGTCGTCGATCTTCCCGAGTTCCAGGTTGACCGGGTTCTCCTCGGCGTTCCAGTAGTCCGCGACGCGGCTCTGGTAGATGGACTGAGCCGGTACCGGAGCAGGTGCGGTGCGGGCGACGGGGACGGTGGTCAAAGGTGGCTCCTCGTGGCGCGAATTACGGTCTTGACCCGCGGCGATGCTCTGCGGAGCAGGGCAGTTCACCAGTAGTCGGGCAGGTGGTAGCGGTGGGTGTTGGTGGCGTGCCACTCGTGGTTGCCGGACACCCAGGCGGCGAGCCCCTGGACGTAGCGCTCCACGAGCGGCGAGGTCGCGGACAGGACGGCCGACTCCTCCTCGAAGGCCTCCATGATCCGGTTGTGGATCTCGACGGACTTCAGATAGGCGGCCTTCAGCCCGTGGCGTTCGTTGGCGGCGACGACCTGCGGCAGGTTGAGGTGGGTCGGATCGCTCGCCAGCTCCTTGGTGAAGGAGTACAGGTCGTTGACGATGGTGGTGGCGTTGCAGGCCAGCGCGGTGATCCGCTGGATCTCGGGACGGGCGTAGACCTGCTCGGGCAGTTCGTAGCCGTCGACCGCGTCCACGAGCGCCAGGCAGGGCCGGAAGTTGTTGAACTGCCGCATCACCAGGTACTCCCACACGCGCGGCATGTGCCGGGTCTCGGCCCAGGCGGCCTCCGCCAGATAGCCCAGGTGCAGCCGGGCCATGTCGTGCACGAACCGTCCGGTCTGGCTGGGCGTCGCGAAGGCGGCGTAGTCGGTGAGGGCGAAGTGGTAGGAGCGCAGCGGACCGTCGGCCCGCATGCCCTGGCGCCACTCCTCCTCCATCTCCGGGATGCCGTGGTAGGGGTCGATGGCCGACTGGGCCATGATCAGCCGGCCGCCGAGGCCGCGGCGCGCCCCGCCGCGGCCCTCGTCCTCCTCGCAGTAGCAGGAGTCGACGACGTTCTCGGCGAGCAGCAGCTTGCCAGCGACCGTCAGGCGCTCCAGATCGAGGGCCCCCGGATGCTGCAGTACGACGGCCCGCCCGAACTGGAAGCCCGAGAAGTCCCCTGTCCAGGCCTTGGGGAACAGGTCGAGGCCGCGGGCCCAGTCCTCCAGCCGGCGGTCGACCTCGGCGGCCTTGTCCGGGTCGGCGGGTGCGGATGGCTGGTGGTGCAGCCCGGGGATCGCCCCGGTGCGCCGGTCTCTGCGCATGCTCCGGGCGATGTTCGGCGGCCCGGGCAGCCGATAGGAGTCGGTGGGTGTGCTCATGACGTGCTCCAGGCCGTCACTCGGCCGTCCGGCCGATCTGGACGTTCTCCAGGATTCCCGCCGCGTCGGGGACCAGGATGGCGAGTGAGTAGTAGGCCGTGACGAGGTAATTGATGATCGCGGCGCTGTCGATGCCCATGAAACGGACGTTCAGGCCCGGCTGGTACTCCTCCGGGATGCCGGTCTGGTGGAGGCCGACCACGCCCTGGTCGGCCTCGCCGGTGCGCAGCGCGATGATGCTGCTGGTGTGGTCCGCGCTGACCGGGATCTTGCCGCACGGGAAGATCGGCACACCCCGCCAGGCGGGCACCTCGTGACCGTCGACGCTCGCGGTGCCGGGCACCAGGCCCCGCTTGTTGCACTGCCGGAAGAAGGCGGCGATCGCCTTCGGATGGGCGAGGAACACCTTCGTCTTGCGCCGCATCGAGAGCAGTTCGTCCATGTCGTCCGGCGTCGGCGGCCCGGTGAAGGTGCTGATCCGCTGGCCGTAGTCGACGTTGTGCAGCAGCCCGAAGTCGCGGTTGTTGACCAGCTCCCACTCCTGCCGCTCGCGGATCTCCTCCACGGTCAGCCGGAGCTGCTGGGCGGTCTGGTCCATCGGGTCGTTGTAGAGATCGGCGACCCGGGTGTGCACCCGCAGCACGGTCTGGGTGAGGGACAACTCGTATTCGCGCGGGGCCAGTTCATAGTCGACGAAGCCGCCCTGCAGGGTCGGCTCGCCGACATGGCCGGCCTGCACGGGGACGTCCGCCTCGCCCTTGCGGTTCATCGGTTTGAGCTGCTGCTCGACGTAGGCCTGCAGATGCGCGGCGAGGGACGGCACGCGATCGGTGAACTCCTCGACGACGCCCCAGGGCAGAGCCAGTACCACGCCCGCCGTCTCCGCCCGGACCGACGTGAGCCACAGCGGATCGGACTGGCCGACCGCCTCGTCGCCCATCTGGTCGCCGTCGGAGACGACTCCGACGACCTCCTCCTCGCCGTACTTGCCGGCCGCGTACCGGGTGAACCGGCCGTGGACCACCAGGTAGGCCTCCGTGACCGGCTGCCCGGCCTCGAACAGCACCTGGCCCGGGCGCACCTCCCGGGACTGGAATCGGGTGGCGATCTCCCGCAGCACGTCCAGGTCGGGGTAGCCGCGCAGGATCGGCAGCTCGGTCAGTGTCTCCGGGATGACCCTGATGTCGTCGGCGCCGTTCTGCTCGAAGTGCACGCGCCCGCGACCGGTCCGCAGCTGCAGACGCCGGTTGACCCGGTAGGCGCCGCCCCTGACGTCCACCCACGGAAGGGTCTTCAGCAGCCATCGCGAGGTGATGGCCTGCATCTGCGGTTCGGACTTGGTGGTGGTGGTGAGCTGGCGGGCCGCCGTGGTGCTCAGGCTGGTGAGCTGCCCGTCGGCCGAGGGCACGGGGTCGGGTTCGTCGACTGCGGAACCGGTGGCGATGTCCGGAGTGGACACATTCCCTCCTGCGAAGAGGCGGACACGGGTGATGAGGATCGGTCGGTGGTGCACGGGGTGCCGGTGCGCTCCGACCAGCCAAACAGGACGCGTGATCCGCGGGTACAGCGTGAAAGGGGCGCTTTTGATCTCCGTGTGGTGCAAACCCGTTGGTGACGGCGTTGCGCGCTGCAGCCGGTGATCGCACGCCGGTCTCCTGCCCCCGCGCCCGGGTTTGGCGGCGCGGTGACCGTTCGGCGCGCGGGTGGACCACAAGGTGACTAGCGTGATGTACGGGGACAATTCATCCGACCGGGAGGGTCCGGACCATGGCCGTGCAACCTGAAGGAACGCCCTGCTGGGCCGATGCGATGTTCAGCGACCTGGAGGGCGCCAAGCGCTTCTACGGCGACGTCCTCGGCTGGACCTTCGGCGAGTCGTCGTCGGAGTACGGCAACTACACCCAGGCCTATGCGAACGACAAGGCGGTGGCCGCCGTCGTACCGCCCATGCCCGGCCAGGAGGGACAGTCGCAGTGGTGTCTGTACTTCGCCTCGCCGGACGCCGCCGCTACCGCGGCGAAGATCCGGGACAACGGCGGTGAGGTGCTCATGGAGCCGATGCAGGTCGGCGAGTTCGGCACGATGTGCCTGGCCCGGGAGCCCAGCGGGGCCGTGTTCGGGCTCCAGCGGCACCTCGTTCGGCACCCGGTCCTCCTGGGGCGACTGGAGCGGCGCC
>NZ_JBFAET010000051.1:0-45672 GCF_040642095.1 Streptomyces sp. NPDC020362 | reverse complement strand
CCCAGCGGGGCCGTGTTCGGGGTCTGGCAGGCGGGGACCCACGAGGGCTTCGAGGCGACGGCGACGCCCGGCGCCTACTGCTGGGCCGAGGTCTTCACCCGGGAACCCGAGAAGGCGGACACCTTCCTGACCGCAGTCTTCCCGTACCGGGCCAAGCAGGTCGAGGACGACGCGGTCGACTTCCGTCTGTTCGACATCGGCGAGGACGCCGTCCTCGGCCGGATGCGGATGACCGACGACTTCCCGCCGGAGGTGCCGTCGTACGTCAACGTGTACTTCACCGTGGACCACTGCGACGAGGCCGTGGCCCGGGCCGTCAAGCACGGTGCCGTGCTGCGGTTCGGTCCCATGAGCAGCCCCTTCGGGCGGTTCGCGGCGCTCACCGACCCGCAGGGCGCCAATTTCTCGGTGATCGACATCACGACCACCGAGGGAGAGATGCCGACGATCAAGGACGTCTGACCGTCTCCGGACCGGCGGCCCGCGCGGCCATGGCATGATCGACCGCATGCGTGAACGAGTGGTGGCCGCGTGCGACGGGGCTTCGAAGGGAAACCCCGGACCGGCCGGATGGGCGTGGGTGGTCTCGGACGACGAGCGGACCGCCGCCCGGTGGGAGGCGGGGCCGCTCGGCCGGGCCACCAACAACGTCGCCGAACTGACGGCGCTGGAGCGGCTGCTGGCGGCCGTCGACCCGGATGTGCCACTGGAGATCCGGATGGACTCCCAGTACGCGATGAAGGCCGTCACCACCTGGCTGCCCGGCTGGAAGCGCAACGGCTGGAGGACGGCCGCGGGCAAGCCGGTCGCCAACCAGGACCTGGTGGTCCGCATCGACGAGCTGCTCGACGGCCGGTCCGTCGAGTTCCGCTACGTCCCCGCCCACCAGGTCGACGGCGACCCGCTCAACGACTTCGCCGACCGGGCCGCGAGCCAGGCCGCCTCGGTGCAGGAGGCCGCGGGCAGCGCCGTCGGCTCCCCGGAGCCGCCGCCGTCGCCCGACACGCCGAAGGCGGCCGCTCCGCGTCGCAAGGCGCCCCGCCGGACCGGCGGCGGAGCGGCCTCGCGTACCATCAAGGCGAAGTTCCCCGGGCGCTGTCCGTGCGGCCGTTCCTACGCCGCCGGCGAGCCCATCGCCAAGAACCCCCAGGGCTGGGGCCACCCGGAGTGCCGTGCCGCCGAGGCCTGATCAGGCGTCGAACGTGTAGAACTTCGTGTGGTCCAGCAGGTCCGCCGGACGCACGTCGTTCCAGGGCTTCATCGTCTCGTTCAGGTCGACCACGTCCGGTGTCCCGCCGGTCGGCACATAGCCCGCGTCCGGGTGCCGGCGCTGCCACTCGGCCCACAGCTTGTCTATGTAGGCGTGGTGCAGCCAGAACACCGGGTCGTTGGGGGAGACACCGGTGGCCATCTGCCCGCCGACCCACACATGGACCCGGTTGTGCAGATTGACCCCGCGCCACCCCTCCAGGTGGTTGCGGAAGCCGTCGGACGCGCTGTTGTACGGCGCCAAGTCGTACGTGGACATCGCCAGTACCGACTCCACCTCGGCGCGCGTGGGCAGCTCGCGCACGGCGGTGCCGAGGGAGCGGCGCAGGAACGCGCGGCCGTCCACCCGCACGCTCATCGGCCAGTTGCCGGAGGCCGCGGCGAACGGGCCGTCCATCACACGGCCGTCGGAGCTGCGCCCGGTGCCGCCGAGGAAGTCCGGTGCCCACAGCGAGGCGCGCACCGTGCGGTCGGTGCTCCAGTCCCAGTAGGGCAGGGCGACGGAGGAGTCGACCGACTGCAGTGCCCGCTCGAAGTCGAGCAGGAATCTGCGGTGCCAGGGAAGGAAGGACGGCGAGCGGTGCCCGGTCCGCTCCCCGGTGTCGGTGTCGGACATGATGAAGGCGTTGTGCGTGCGGACGAACTCGTCGTAGCGTCCGTTGTTCTTGAGCGCGAGGACGGCGTCGACGAACCGCCGCTTCTCGTCGGCGGTCAGGGCGGCCTGGTTCTTGCGTACGGTCATGTGCGTGGTACTCCGGATGTCCTTGCGGGTGCGGTCAGTTGGCGGGGAACGGCAGCAGCGGCGCACCCTGCAGCTCGTCCACCGCGGCGCGGGCGGCGGCGCGCGGCGTGGGCACCGGGTCGTAGTGGCTGACGACGCTGATCCAGCTGCCGTCGGCGTTCTGCATGACGTGCAGTTCCACCCCGTCGACGAGGACGGAGTACCCGGCGCCGTGTCCGTGGTGGTGACCGCTCATGCCCGACGGACGGCCCTGTATCCGCCGGCCCTTGTAGACCTCGTCGAAGGAGTCCGGGGCGCCGTGCTGGTGCTCGGCGGCCGACGCGGCGGGTGCGACGAGCGTGGCGGCCGAGGCCGTGGCGGCGAGGGCGGCCGCCGCGGTGAGCGCGCGGCGCCGGGTGAGTTCGGGCATGCGTGTACTCCTGGGAGAGGTGTTCGAGTGGTGACCACGCATGCCTACCGGGCCTTGCCCTGGCGGAAGAAATCGCCCGTAACCGCTGGGCTGCGATCCGGACAATTGAGCAAATGTCGTGCAGGGTTGAACAAAGATGATCTTGCTGTGATGTGGGGATCGATTGTCGCGGAACGGGAAATTCCTTGCCGTGGAGCCCGGCATTCCGGTGGTCTTTCGCGGCCGGGGTCCGCCCGAGTGGCGCCCGTCACGACGCCAGACTGACGCGATCGGGAAGCCCGGTGCACCCCTCCGAAGTGCTGCTACTGTGCGGAATCACTCAACTACTTCGGGTGACTCTCGGGGGTGTGCGTGAAGGTCGTCTGCGCCGGAGGCGGGCCCGCGGGCCTGTACCTCGCCATCCTGCTCAAGCTGCAGGACCCGTCTCACGACATCACCGTCCACGAACGCAACCCCGAAGGCTCCACCTACGGCTGGGGCGTGACGTACTGGCGCGGACTGCTCGACAAGCTCCACGCCCGCGACCCCGCATCCGCGCGCGCGATCGAGGACGACTCCGTGTGCTGGGACCGGGGCGTGGCCCACGTCCGCGACCTGGTGACCCGGCAGCCCGGCGACCGGGGCCACGGCATCGGCCGCCATCGCCTGCTCGCGATCCTCGCCGAGCGTGCCCGGTCCCTCGGTGTACGCCTGGAATTCGAGAGCGGCATCACGGGTGACGATCCGCCGCAGGCCGACCTGCTGGTGGCGGCCGACGGCGTCCACAGCACCCTGCGCACCCGCCACGCCGCCGACTTCGGCACACGGCACACCGAGGGCCGCAACCACTACATCTGGCTCGGCACCACCAAGGTCTTCGACGCCTTCACCTTCGCCTTCGTGGAGACCGGGCACGGCTGGATCTGGTGCTACGGCTACGGCTACAGCGGCGAGCACAGCACCTGTGTCATGGAGTGCTCCCCGGAGACCTTCGCCGGGCTCGGCCTGGACCGGGCGCAGGAGGGGGAAGGGATCGCGCTGCTGGAGAAGCTCTTCGCCCGGATCCTCGACGGCCACCCCCTCATCGGTTCCTCCTCGGCCGTCGGCGCCGCGTCCTGGCGGAGGTTCCGCACCCTCACCAACCGCACCTGGCATCGCGACCGCCTCGTCCTGCTCGGCGACGCCGCACACACCACCCACTACTCCATCGGCGCGGGCACCACCCTCGCCCTGGAGGACGCCATGTGCCTCGACGCCGCCCTGCGCACGCACGCCACCCTGCCCGAGGCCCTCGGTGCCTACGAGCGCCGCCGCAGGTCCGAACTGCTGTCCGCGCAGAGCGCGGCCCGTTACAGCGCCCAGTGGTACGAGAACCTGCCCCGCTACATCGACCTGCCCCCGCACCGCATGTTCGCCCTGCTCGGCCAGCGCCACTCGCCGCTGCTGCCGTACGTCCCGCCCCAGCTCTACTACGGCCTCGACAGGGCCCTCGGGCGGCTGGAGGTCCTGCGCGGGCTCAAGCGCCGGCTCGGCCCAAGGGCGGCCCGAGCCCTGCAGGCCCGCTCCACGGTCCACCGGGACTAGCCCGTACTCCCGGCCCGCTCCACGGCCACCGGGACCAGCGCCCGCTCTTCGCCCGCTCCACGGCCCACCGGGACCAGCACCCGCTCTACGGCCCACCGGGACCGGCCCACGCTTCCGGCCCGCTCCACGGCCCAGGGGACCGGCCCGTACTCCCCGCCCGTCTTCCCGTCCCCAGAAGCTCTCCCGCACCGAAGGAGTTCCTCCCCATGGCCGTACCCGTCTCGTTCGACCACGCCTCGAACGGCTACAGCCTCCAACGGGCCTACTGGCTGGCCCGCGCGGCCGACCTCGCCTACAAGGACCCGGCCGCCGTCGAGGGGCAGGCCGCCCGTTGGGGCTTCGACCGGGTGAGGCATCACCACACCCGCTTCACCCCGCCCTTCCCGCTCCAGGACACCCAGGCGTACACGATGGCCGGTGACCGGATGATCGTCACGGCGTTCCGCGGGACCGAGCCCGCCCAGATCAAGGACTGGCTCTCCGACGCCACCACCCCGCCGACGCCCGGCCCCGGCGGCAACGGTTACGTCCACCACGGATTCGCCGAGGCTCTCCGATCGGTGTACCCGGACGTCCGCGACACCCTCACGGAGCTGCGCAGCAACGGCCAGAGGGTCTACTTCACCGGGCACAGCCTGGGCGGAGCCCTCGCGATGCTGGCCGGTGCCCGTCTCTACCTGGAGGAGCCGCACCTGGCCGCGGACGGCGTCTACACCTACGGGCAGCCCCGCACCTGCGACCGGCTGCTGGCCGAGGCGTTCAACAAGGGCTTCGGCGGACGCATGTACCGCTTCGTCAACAACAACGACGTCGTTCCCCAGCTCCCGCCGGAACCCGTCTTCACCCACGTCAGGGCGCTGCGCTACATCGACTCGCACGGCAAGGTGCGCGAGACGATGCCGATGCTGTCCGCGCTCGGCGACCGGGCCATGGGGCTGACCGCCGACCCGTTCGCCCCCGCCTCCGACGGTGTCCGTGACCACTTCATGCACAACTACCTGTCCGCCCTGGAGAAGAACCTCGCCTGAGCCGCCGGCCGCAGGCTCGGCCCGGGGCCGCGAAACGTTGGTGAATAGGCATTCACCCGATAGGGTGAATTGTTATTCACCTCGTCACCGTGCCGCCCGCAGGAGCGCCGATGGACCAGCCCGGCCCCATGTCCCAGCCGCCCGTCACCGGCACCCCGGCGCCCCGGCTGCGGGACCGCCTCACCATCCCCGTGCTGGCGTCGGGCGGCATTCTCATGGCGGTCATGCAGACCGTGGTCGTCCCGCTCCTGCCCGACCTGCCCCGGCTGACCGGCTCCTCGGCCGCCACCGTCTCCTGGATGGTCACCGCGACCCTGTTGTCCGGAGCCGTGCTCACCCCCGTGCTCGGCCGGGCCGGCGACATGTACGGCAAGCGCCGGGTGCTCACCGCCGCCCTCGGCCTGATGACGGCCGGCTCGGTGATGTGCGCCCTGACCTCCGACATCGGCGTGCTCATCACCGCCCGTGCGCTCCAGGGCGCCGCCGCCTCCGTCGTCCCGCTGTCGATCAGCATCCTGCGCGACGAACTCCCGCCCGAGCGCCGGGGCTCGGCGGTGGCCCTGATGAGTTCCACGGTCGGCATCGGCGCCGCCCTCGGCCTGCCGCTCGCCGCCCTCGTCGTCCAGTACGCCGACTGGCACACCATGTTCTGGCTGACCAGCGCCCTGGGCGCGCTGGGTGTGGCGGCCACCTGGTGGGCGGTCAAGGAGTCGCCCGTGTGCGAGCCGGGTCGCTTCGACGTCCTCGGCGCGCTGGGCCTGGCCACCGCGCTGGTGTCCCTGCTCCTCGGGGTCTCCCAGGGCGGCCAGTGGGGCTGGGGCAGCCCCCGGATCCTCGGGCTGTTCCTCGTGACCGCCGCCGTACTCGCCCTGTGGTGGTGGCAGCAACTGCGCTCCGAGCGGCCGCTCGTCGACCTGCGCCTGGTCACCCGGCGGAGGGTCGGCCTGTCCCATGTGGCGGCCCTGCTCACCGGCTACGGCCTGGGGCTGTCGATCGTCGCCACCGGTCTGTGCCTGCTGCCCGGCGGCCTCACCATGCTGCTCTTCTCCCCCTTGTCCGCCCGTATCTCGGCCACGCGCGGCCCGCGCATCACCCTCGCCCTCGGCGCAGCCGTCATCGCCTGCGGGTACGCGGTCCGCATCGCCGACAGCCGCGACCTGTGGATGGTCATCCTGGGCGCCACGGTGGTGGCGACCGGCACCACCCTCGCCTACTCGGCGCTGCCGACCCTGATCCTGCGCGCCGTACCGGCGGGCCAGACGGCCTCCGTCAACGGTGTCAACGTCCTGATGCGCACCATCGGCCAGGCCGCCTCCAGCGCCGCCGTCACCGCTGTCCTCGTCCACCACAGCAGCCCCCTCGGCGATGTCCCGGTGCCGACGCTGCACGGCTATCTGCTGGCGTTCGCGATGGCGGGCGCGGTCGCCCTGGCCGCCTGTGCAGCGGCCCTGTCGATCCCGGGCGACGTGCCCCGCGGCGGTTTGCGCCGAGCCCGGGGAGCCACCCGGGGAGCCAGGGACGAGGCGATGGAGGGAGCATGAGCACCGTGAGCATCCCGTCCGTCCCCGCGTCGCCCGTCCCCGCACGACGTGACGCCGAGTCCACCAGGGCGGCCATCCTCAAGGCCGCCCGCTACCTCCTGGCCCGGCACGCGCACGCCGACATCACCCTCAAGGCGGTCGCCGAGCGGGCCGGTGTCAGCCCGCCGCTGATCCTGAAGTACTTCGGCAACAAGGACGCCCTCTTCGCCCGGGTGATGTCCTTCGACACCGACGCGGACGCGCTGCTGGACGCGCCCCTGGACCAGCTCGGCCGCCACATGGTCCGCCATGTGCTGGGCAGCCAGCGCGAGCGCGGCGCCGACCCGCTGCTGCGCATCGCCTTCGCGCCTCTGCACGGCGACCACGGCGACGTGCTGCGCGCCAACTTCCGCGCCCAGGTGACCGAACGACTCGCCGGCCGGCTCACCGGCCCCGACGCGGGCCTGCGCGCCGAACTCGCCGTCGCGGCCCTCGTCGGCCTCGGCGTCATGTACGGCATCGCGCGCGGACCCCACCTGCACGGGACCGGCATCGACGTCATCGCCGACCGCTACGGCCCCGTCGTACAGGAGCAGCTGACGCCCGGCAGCTGAGTCGCCCTCGGCCACAGGGCCGACCGATGCCGCGGCCCTGCGGCCCTCGACCGCCTGCTCCCGCACGCCCGCCTCGAACGAGCCCGGCACGGCCTGCCCGGTACCGTCGGCTCGCACCAGGCGCCGTTCCCGGTGCACCGCGCCCACCGGAGCGAGGCGTTCCGCAGGGTGTGCGGCCGGATGACACACTGACGCCATGGACGAACGCACAATGGGCAGATCGGGTCAAAGGGTATCGGTCGTCGGTCTCGGTACCTGGCAGCTGGGGGCCGACTGGGGCGACGTGGACGACAAGCAGGCCCTGTCCGTCCTGGAGGCGGCGGCCGAGTCGGGGGTCACCTTCTTCGACACGGCCGACGTGTACGGCGACGGGCGCAGCGAGTCGACCATCGCCGCCTTCCTGGGCGGCCGGCCCGACCTGCACGTGCTGGTGGCGACCAAGATGGGCCGCCGCGTCGAGCAGATCCCCGAGAACTACGTCCTGGACAACTTCCGCGCCTGGAACGACCGGTCCCGCCGCAACCTCGGCGTCGACCGCCTCGACCTGGTGCAGCTGCACTGCCCGCCCACCCCCGTCTACTCCTCCGGCGAGGTCTTCGACGCCCTCGACACCCTGGTCGCCGAGGAGCGCGTCGCGGCCTACGGCGTGAGCGTGGAGACCTGCGCGGAGGCGCTGACCGCGATCGCCCGGCCGAACGTGGCGAGCGTGCAGATCATCCTCAACCCGTTCCGCATGAAGCCCCTGTACGAGGTGCTGCCGGCGGCGCGGGAGGCGGGCGTCGGCATCATCGCGCGGGTGCCGCTCGCCTCCGGCCTGCTGTCGGGCAAGTACACCAAGGACACGGTGTTCGCGGCGAACGACCACCGCACCTACAACCGGCACGGTGAGGCCTTCGACCAGGGCGAGACGTTCTCGGGCGTCGACTACACGACCGGCGTCGAGGCGGCCGCGGAGTTCGCCGCGCTCACCCCCGAGGGGTACACCCCGGCCCAGCTGGCCCTGCGCTGGATCACCGAGCAGCCCGGCGTGACCACGGTCATTCCCGGCGCCCGCACCCCGGAGCAGTCCCGCGCCAACGCGGCCGCCGCCAAGCTCCCGCCGCTGCCCGAGGAGACGTTCACCGCGATCCGCGGCCTGTACGAGCTCCGGATCAGGGAGCAGGTCGAGAACCGCTGGTAGCACCCGGGCGGCCCGTTTCAGCCGGTGCCCGGACGGTTAACCGCACCGCATGACGCAGCAGGAACCGCGCCGGGGGCGTGACGAGTCCGAGGAGGAGCGGGCCGACCGGATGTGGGGCGAACTCATCCAGGAGGTCCGCGTCGCCCAGACGGGCGTCCAGATCCTCTTCGGCTTCCTGCTCACCGTCGTCTTCCAGCCGAAGTACGCGCGGCTGCCCAGCACCGACCACGTCATCTACATCGTGACCGTGGTCCTGGGCGCCTGCGCGACCGGCGCCCTCATCGGGCCGGTCTCCCTGCACCGCCTGGTCTCCGGCCGCCGGGTCAAGCCGCGGGCGGTGCGGCTGGCCGCCCGGATGACGTTCATCGGCCTGGCCCTGCTGCTCGCGACCATGGCCTCGTCCCTGGTGCTGATCCTCCGGGTGGCCGCACACGACGGCGCGGTGGCCTGGCTGGTCGCGCCCGTCGTCGTCTGGTACCTGGTGTGCTGGTACGGCCTGCCCCTGTGGGCGCGCCACCGGCACACCGGCCGGGCGGACGACTAGCCCACCGTCCACCGGCCGGCCGTTCGGGCCTCGAGAGCCGCCAGCTGACGGTCGTGCACCTTGCTGAGGAGCAGCAGCGACACCACAGCCCCGATGAGGGCGCAGAACATGTCCCACTGGGTGTCCCACACATCGCCCTGGGTGGCGAGGAACGCGTCCGCGCTCGATCCGCCGATCTCGGCGGCAGCCCACTCCAGCAGTTCGAAGAAGGCGCTGAAGGCCAGGCAGGCGCACACGGTGAGCGGGGCCAGCCAGCGGCTGCCGCGCAACGGCGAGGTACGGCTGAGCAGTTCGCGGACGAGGACGGCCGGCACGAGGCCCTGCATCAGGTGCCCGAACCGGTCGTACGGATTGCGGGACAGGCCGAAGGCGTCCCGCACCAGGTCGCCCGCCGGTACCTGCGCGTATGTGTAGTGGCCGCCGACCGCGAGGACCAGCGCGTGCGCGGCCAGCAGCGCGCACAGCAGCCCGGTCAGCGGGAAGCGCCGCCACGTCAGCACGACCAGCGGAAGCCCGGCCAGCACCCAGAACGTCTCCAGGAACCAGGTGGTGCGGTCGTGCACGTCCCACGCCGAGACGGCGAGGCCCACGGCCGCAACGCCCGCGAACAGGACGGGCGGCACACGGCGCGGCGCGGGAGACGGGGCGGGGTGCACTGCGGTCATGGCGGGGCTCCTGGCCGGTGGACTCGGTGGAGCCCCATCGTGGCGGCGGGCGCCGGGCGCGGGCATGAGTACCGCTACTCAGCCCGCGCCGGGGATCTCCGCGCGAGTACCTCCTCCCGCCCGGTGCCTGCGCGGCAACGCCCAGGACGCTCAGCCCTGCGGCTGATGTCCGCGGGCTCCGCGCAGCGCGGTCAGGCAGGTGCCGATGGCCTGCTGGAGTTCCTCCAGGCGCTGCACCATGTCGTCCTCGTAGAAGTCCTGGGCGTCGTCGAAGGTCAGTTCCTCGAACGCCCTCGTCGCCTTCTGCAGGCTGCTGTAGAACTTCGTCCGCTGCTCCTGGACGCGCAGTTCGGGGTCGGCCTCGACGGTCTCGGCGACGAGGGTCTTCATGGTGTCGTAGGCCTCGGTGGCCCATTCGCCGGAGTCCTCGCCGTCCTCCAGCTCGTCGATCAGCGACAGATGCCGTTCGGCCTCCTCGCGCAGGGTGACCGGTGCGTCCACGGTCTGCCCGGCGGGGGTCTTGATCTGGCCGGACTCGGCGATCTGCCGCACGTAGCCGATCCGGTCGGCCGCCCGGCTCTCGGTGGCGACGGCCTTCTTCAGGTCGTCGGTGCGTACGACGTCCCGCGCCAGCTCGGCCTGCAGGTCCGGGTCCTCCTTGAGCCGGTCCAGCAGGGCGGAGCGGGCCGCCCGGGCGGTGGAGGGGTCGGCGAGGATCGCGGCGCGCAGCGCGGTCGGGTTCTCGGCGACCTCCAGGGCCTTGGTGGGGCGGATGCCCTCGGCCTCGGCGGCCTCCGTGATGGCGGTGCCGCGCTCGGAGGTGGCGCTGTTGCGGGAGACGTAGTAGGTCAGCCACACGTCGGCGTCCGGAAGTTCGGCCTCCTGGCCGGGCGCGAGCGCCTCGAAGTGCGGGACGAGACCGTCGTCGGCCGCGCGGTCCCAGGCCTTGTAGTAGCGCATGACCCGCTCGGGGGAGCAGCCGGCCAGCTCCGCGAACTCCTTCGCCGACACCTTCGGCGTCTCGTCGGCGGCCTGGCCGCCCGGCCGCACGCTGCGCGCCACCATCAGTGCGAAGGCCCAGCCTCCGGTGCGCGCGTACACACCGAACTCGCGGGCGTCACGCGCCACGAGGTCGGACAGGGGCGCAGTGGCCGGGGCGGACGTCTCGGACGGGTCGATCGCAAGGGTCACGGATGACTCTCCTGGAGGCGGGGCTCTACGGGACCGCACTCGGTGCACGAGTGCAGGCAGAAAGCCTATATGGACCCATTGGCGTTGCTTTGACGAACCCGGCCCGACCGGCGGGAATCGGCCGGGCCGACGGCTTCAGCCCTTCGGCGGGCCGAAGGTGGCCAGGAAGGTCTTCAGGGCGAGCCGGTTGGCGGCGTCGGCCCAGGCCCCGGCCGGGGTGGTGAAGCGCAGGGAGAAGCCGCGGTGGCCGCCGAGGAGGAACCCGCGCCCCAGGGTGTGCACCTGCGTTCCGCCGGTCCCCGACAGCCATTCCAGGTCGGCGGCCTTGTGGCCCTGATAGGTGGTGGCCCGGACGGTGCCCACACGCCGGTAGCCGGGGAGCTGCTCCAGCCCCGGTTCCACGTCGTCGCGCCACACGGCGACCGGGTCCGGTCCGACGCGTTCGCTGTAGGTGACGGCGAGGGTGGGGGAGTTGCCGCTCGTGCCGAAGGTGACGCGGTAGGCGTGGTCGGCCGCGCGGGCCGTGGTGAGCCGTTTCCAGTCGTCCGGCAGGGCGACTAGGAAGCCCTCCGGGGCGGTGTAGTGGTGGTACCCGGCGGGCAGGGCGGGGGAAGGGGCCGGGCTCGGGCGGGCGCTGGGGCTCGAGCCGCCGCTCGGGCTGTTGCTGGGGCTGGGGCCGGGGCCGTTGTGCTCGGTCCGCTCACCCGGCGTGGCGGTGACGCTCGCCCGGGGCGCCGCGGAGGCGGTGGAGGTGCCCGGCAGGTGGTGGGTGGCGGCCAGCACCGCGGCCGTGACGGTGAGGACGGCGAGTACGGTCCCCACGGCCATGGCCCGTCTGCTCCGTCCCGGGCCGCCGAGCCCCATGGCGGCGTACGCGCCGCGCAGACGGGGTGCGGGGGCCGGTGACCAGTCCTGGTCGGCGTCCTCGGCCAGGACCCGGGTCAGTGCCTCGCGGACCACCGGCCGGGTCAGCCGCTCCCGGGAGTTCTTGCGCAGCAGGCCCTGCACGGACTGGGTGAGCGGGCCGGTGCGCAGCGGGGTACGCAGGGGAAGCCGGTCCACCGCCTTCAGGGTGGCGTCGGGGCGGCCGCGGTCACGGAAGGGCGGGCGCCCCTCGACGGAGGTGTAGAGGATCGCGCCCAGCGCCCACAGATCGGCGGCCGGCCCGATGCGCTCGTCACGGGCCTGCTCCGGCGAGGCGTACGACGGTGCCGTGAGCCGCGGGACCAGGGTCGTGCCCGCCAGCCCGAACCCGGCGACCACGACCGAGCCGCCCTCGCGCACGAAGACCTGGCCGGGGCTCAGCTCTCCGTGGGTGATGCCCTCGTCGTGCGCGGCCTGCAGGACATCGAGGATGTCGAGGCCGATCCGCGCCGCTCGTACGGGGTTGAACGGGCCCTCGCGGTCGAGGAGTTCACCGAGAGGTGTGCCGTCGATCCACTCGGTGACCGTCCACAGGGTGGCCGACTGCACGACGGCGTCGACGACGGCGGCGACCTGCCCCGGGATCAGCAGCCGCATGATCTCGGAGGTCCGGACGACCCGGGCCGTGGCGCGGCGCCGGGTGTCCTCGTCGCAGGGCTCCGGGAGGGCCGTCTGCGCCACCAGACGGGGCTGGTTGGCCGTCACGTCCTCGGCGTACCACCACAGACGGTTGGTCTCCCGGGCGAAGACCTCCAGGAGCCGGTAGCGGCCGGCGACCAACTCGTGTGCGGAGACGTGCGCCTTGACCATGGTCATCCCTCGCTGAAACCCCTGAATCGTTCTTTCCCAGAGGTACGCGGGACGCGCGGGTGTGTGTTCAAAGAAACCTCGACTCCGGCCCGTTCCTGCCTTTCGTTCAATTCTTCGAAAGGGCTTGCGGGTTTGGGAAGGAGGCGCTCGCCCAGGCTTTGACCTGAGGGTAACCGACGGTAAATGCCCGGGCGCCGGTGCGGTCAGAGCAGGCCGAACCGGTCGGCCCATCCGAAGAGATCCGCCGGTGTCGCATTGCCCCCGCACAGCACGAGCCCCAGCCGGGCGCCGGTGCCGACCCGAGCCGCCACCTGCCGGGCCGCCGGCAGCAGACAGCCCGCGGCCGGCTCCGTCCACACCTTGGCGCGGTCGGCGAGGTCCAGGCAGCCGCGCACGGCCTCCCGGTCCGGCACCACCAGGACCTCCTCGACCAGCGCCGCGACATGGTCGTACGTCAGCCGTGACACGGACGGCGCGCTGAGGGTGGTGACGAGCGAAGACACCTGCACCGGCAGCGGGCCGCCCGCCTTGAGCGCGGCCGACATCGCCTCGGCGCCCTCCGTCTCCACGCCCCACACCCGCACCTGCGGGCGCCGGGCGCGCAGCGCGGCCGCCACCCCGGCGATCAGCCCACCGCCGCCGACGCTGACGATCACGTCCGTCAGCTCCTGTGCGTCCTCGGCCAGCTCCAGCCCCACGGTGCCCTGTCCGGCGATCACCACCGGATCGTCGAACGGGTGGACCAGGGTCAGCCCCTCGTCCCGCAGCCGGAGCACCAGCTCGAAGGCGCCCTCCATGCCCTCCGTCAGCCGCACCGACGCCCCGGCCTGCTCGGCCAGCTCGATCGAGCGGGCCGGCGCGGTACGCGGCATGACCACGGTCGCCTTCACATCGAGGGCCGCGGCCATCACCGCGAGAGCGATCCCGTGGTTGCCGCCGCTGACCGCCACCACACCGGCCGCCCGCTCGGCCTCGCCGAGCGAGAGGAGCTTGGCCGTCGCGCCGCGCGCCTTGAACGAGCCGGTGCGCTGCAGCAGTTCGAGCTTCGCGACGACCGGCACACCGAGCAGCGCCGTGAGGCCGGGGCTCGGCACGGTCGGCGTCCGCACGACGTGTCCGGCGATGCGCTGTGCCGCGGCCTCGATGTCCGGGATGCCGATCACGGTGGTCCACCCTTTCGGCGCGGGGCTGGGGACCGCGCCGCAGGCACCGTGACCCGCGGGGCAGCCCCGGGTCAACACGGCTTCGGCAGGCGGCGGTTCACCCGCTCAGAGTTCGCGTCCCACCAGGAACTCCAGCAGGGCGCGCAGCTCGCCGACGGCACCGGCGGCCAGGGGGAGATCCGTGAGCAGGGCCCGCGCGGCGGCCGTCTGCGCCCGGGCCTCGGCCAGAGCGGCCGCCCGCCCGCCGGCCTCCTCGATCAGGGCGGCCGCCTCCTCGGCATGAGCGTCGGAGGCCAGGAGCGCGGGCAGGCGGCGGGCCGCGGGGGAGCCGAGCGCGGCCAGGACCGGGAAGGTCTTCTTGCGCTCCCGCAGATCGCCGCCGACGGGCTTGCCGGTGACGGCCGGATCGCCCCAGATGCCGAGCACGTCGTCCACCAGCTGGAAGGCGACGCCCAGATGGCGCCCGGCGCGGTCCAGCGCGGCGACGGCAGGCTCGGGAGCCCCGCCGAGCGCAGCCCCCAGCGCGGCGGCGCAGCCCAGCAGGGCACCGGTCTTGTGCTCGGCCATCGCCCGGTACTCCTCGGGCGTCACCCGCTCGGGCCCGCCGAAGGGCCGCGCGGCGAACAGCAGGTCGTCGGCCTGTCCGCGCACCAGATCGGCCAGCGCCACGGACAGCAGGCGTACCGCGCCGGGACCGCCCGGTGCGGCTGCGAGGGTCTCCACGGCGAGCGCGAACAGGGCGTCCCCGGCGAGGACCGCCGGGCCCGTGCCGTACGCCTTCCACACCGCGGGGCGCCGGCGCCGGGTCGCGTCGCCGTCCATGATGTCGTCGTGCAGCAGCGAGAAGGCGTGCACCAGTTCCACCGCGACCGCGGCCGGCACGCCGACCCGTGGGTCGGCACCCGCCGCCTCGGCGCCGAGCACCGCCAGTGCCTGCCGTACGCCCTTGCCGCCCGGCGCCGCGGAGGGCGCGCCGCCGACCTCGCACCAGCCGAAGGAGTACCCGGCCATCTCGGCGACCCAAGGATGCAGCCGTCCGACCGCCTCCGTCAGCGCGGGACGCACCAGCTCCCGGCAGCGGCCGAGGACGGCGGGAGCCGACGGCGGCGCCTGCACCGCGGACGAGAGCGTGCTCACCGCGCCACCTCCGCGTCCAGGCCGAACTCCTCCTGCGCCCGGGCCACCATCGCCCGCGCGTGCCGCAGCCCGCTGCGCTCCAGCACCTGCGCCAGGTCGGCGAGTTCGGCCGCCGTCTCGGCCCGGTCACGGCCCAGACGGGCCAGTGCCTTGGCGAGGCCGAGGCGGGACAGCGCCTCGCCGCGCAGTTCGCTCATCTCCCGGAACTCCTTGAGGGCGAGCTCGTACATCTCCCGTGCCTCGGCGTAACGCCCGGCCCGGTAGAAGACGTTGCCGCGCATCTTGTGGTTGTAGGCGAGGGCACTGGACAGGTTCATCGTGCGGCAGGTGGCCTCGGCCTGCGAGAGCAGTTCCAGCGCCCGCTCGGTGTCCTTGTCGCGGACCGAGAGCACGTCGGCGAGTCCGCGCAGCGCCCAGGCGTGGCCGCGCCGGTCGTCGGCCCGCTCGGCTATCTCCGCCGCCTCCTCGAACAGGGCGTACGCCCCGTCGTAGTCCCCGGTGTTGCGGTGCATCTGCGCGATGCCCTCCAGGGCCCACACGGTGTGCCGGGCCTCCCCGCGCCGGCGGGCCTCGGCCAGCAGCTGCTCGTGCAGCCGGCCGACCGCCTCGTAGTCGCCCTGGATGCGGCCGGTCTCCGCGAGGCCGGCCAGCGAGTAGCCGCGGACAACGATGTCCCCGCCCTGCTCGCCGAGTTCGGCCGCGAGCCCGAGCAGCCGCCAGGCCAGCGGGAACGCCCCGCGCTGCCGGGCGAGGGTGCCTCCGCTCCACAGGGCCCACGCCATCGCGCCGGTGTCCCCGGCCGCCCGGGCGGACCGGTAGCTCGCCTTCCAGGCCCGGTCGGCCTCCCGTACCTGTCCGAGCCGCCGGTGGGCCTCGGCGACGGCGAGCCCGCAGCGAGCCGCCTCCTCGGGCCGTCCGGACCGTTCGGCCTCGCGCAGCCGCTCGGTGCCTTCGGACAGCACGTCGACCAGCGAGGAGTTCACGGACAGGGTGGTCAGGGCGCCCTGGTACTCCGGGGCGAAAGCCTTGCCGTACATGCATGCCTTTCTATAAACGATGTGTATACATGGTGTGTATAGTGAGCCGAAAACATGCCCTGGCCCGGGAGCCAGGGCTCTTGGTCTGTTGTTGGTCAAGACGCGGGCACGGCGGAGGGGGTTGCCTGTGAGGCGTAGATCACCTCACGGGCCTGCCGAGGCGCGGATCGCCTCACGGGCATGTCAGTGCTGCTGGGCCTTCTGCGGCGTCGCCTCGCTCGGCCGCACCACGACGTGCCCCTCGCCCTGGAGCATCAGCTGCACGGCCTCCCCGGATCCGCCGCGCAGCATCGAGCCGATGGACTGCGAGCGGTGCAGCGAGGTCTGCAGGTGCGCGCTCCAGCCGACCACGGCGTCCGTGTCGACGTACACCGGGACCTGCGGCGAGACCGGGATGACCAGCGGGTTGCCCTCGCAGACCAGGCCGAGCCGGCCGTGTCCGCTGAACACGCTGTTGAACAGGCCGCCGCCGGCGATGCCCGAGCCCTTCACGGTCCTGATCTCGTACGCCAACGACGGGTCGAAACACAGCACGTTGCGGCCGTTGACGGTGAACTGGTCGCCGGGCTCCACGTCGAGCACGAAGCAGTTCTGCGCCTCGTGCGCGAACCAGACCTCACCCTGCCCGCGCACCGCCATCAGGGGCAGCCCCTCGCCGGTGACCGCGCGCTTGAGCATGCCGCCGACGCCCTGGCCCTTGCGCTCGAACTGGAGGTTGCCGCGGTGGGCGATCATGGCGCCCTGGCGGGCGTACATCTCGCCGTTCACCGTGTACTTGATGCACTTGGCGTTCTCTATGGTCATGCCCGGCTCGGCGGCCGGCTGCACCATGTGCGCACTGGAGAAAAGATCACCCTTCATGCCCGGAATGGTGTCCCGGAGTGCATCGTTCCGCCAAGATCACGGAACGTATCCGTTCAGCCACCGAACAACTGGGCCCAGTAGGTGCCCGCCCGGCCCCCGCCGGTGAAACCGACCCCGAGGTGGGTGAACTCCGGCTTGAGGATGTTGGCGCGATGGCCCGGGCTGTTCATCCAGCCGTCCACCACCTCGGCGGGGGAGCGCTGTCCGCAGGCGATGTTCTCGCCGATCGTGGACCGGCGGGAGCCCGCGGCGGCAGCCCGGTCCCAGGGCTCGCTGCCGTCCGGGGAGGTGTGCGCGTAGAAGTCTCGGGCCGCCATGTCGGCGCAGTGCGCCTGCGCGGCCGTGGCGAGCAGCGGATCGGCCGTCAAGGGCGGCAGTCCGGCCCGTGCCCGCTCGGTGTTGGTCAGGGCGACGACCTCGGTCGCCGTCCGCGACAGCGCGCCCCGGGTGAGGGGCCGGGCCCACAGTGCGGTCCAGTACCGCTCGCCCGCGTCGGCGTGGGCCAGTGCGGCATGCGTGAAGGCCGGGTCGAGAAGGGTGCGCCGGGCCTGGCCGGTGCGCAGGCAGTAGTCGACGAACTCGGCCGGGGTGCGCGGGCCGGAGACGAGGTGCTCGCCGACCGTGATGTATGCGTACCCGGCGGCGCTGATCCGCTGATGGACCGACACGCCGTCCAGCCCCTCCGCGGCGAGCCGGCCCAGGGCCGCCATGGCCGAGGCGTGCGCCCGTGCGGCGGTGGCGAGCCGTGGGTCCGAGGCGACGGGTGGGTGCCCGGCCTGGGCGCGGGCGGAGTTGACGAGGCCGAGGAAGCCGTCGGCGTCCGGGGCGGCCGCAGCCTGCGGGCCGTCGTCGACGACGTTCACCCCGAAGTCCCGGGCCAGCCCCGCCAGCCCGTCGGCGTACCCCTGCCCGATCGCCCGCAGCTTCCAGCCGGTACCCCGCTGATACAGCTCGGCGAGCAGCAGCACGGTCTCCTGCCCGGGGCGCGGCGCGGCGAACCGGGCCACCGTACGGCCGGAACGTTCGCCGACCTCGAGCCGGGGCGCGGGCAGCCGTCCGAGAGGCGTGCCCGGCTCGGTGGCGCTGACCACGACGGTGACCCGGGTGGCACCGGGCCGCAGCCGCGCCGGATCGACGTACAGGGCGTCACCGCGCAGCCGGACCCCGGCCGCATCCGGCTGGTTGTAGAACACGAAGTCGCGGTCCCCGCCGACCTTCCCGCCCTCGTCCGTGACGAGCGCGGACACATCGAAGGGCCCGGCGACCCGCAGCCGCAGTTCACCACCGGGCAGGGCCGAATTGCCCCCGGGAACAAGCTCGCTCGTCACACCGCGAAGAACGCACGGCAAGGCCCGAGAAGTTCCAGCGGCGTCCGGCCGAACGGCACGATGTCCCACCCATGGAGGGGCGCGGGGAACTGCGCGATCACCACCCACGGCCTGCACTCGGCGACGAGGCCTCTGACTCCTTCGGCTTCTGGGCGAACGGCGCGATGTCCGACCTGAGGGGGCGCGGGGAACTGCGCGACCAGCCCCCACGGCCCGCACCCGGCGACGAGGCCCCTACCCTGCCGAGTCCTGCCCGTCACCGGCCGAGCTGCGCAGCACTCTGCTCTCCTTGCCGCAGAACGCCGACTCCAGCACTCCCGCCAGCGCACCGAGCACCTCCCCGTTGTTGGAGGTGTTCGCGACGGCGGTCACCGCCCGCTTCCCGTCCCCGGTGGCGAACGCGTACGTGTAGTACCCCTGCACGGTGCCCGTGTGGCCGTACACAGAGATCCCGCAGGACAGGTCGCGGGACCGCAGTCCGAGCCCGTACGAGGTCGTGCTGTCGACCCGGATGAACCGCTCCATCTCCGCGAGCCGTGCCGGGGACAGCAGCTTTCCGCCGAGCAGCGCGGAGTAGAAGGTGTTCAGGTCCTGGGCGCTGGAAATGATCGCACCCGCGCTCTGCGCCCAGGACACCGTCTGCTCGGTCGCGTCGACCAGATCGGCGCCGGGCGCGTCCGGGGTGAGATACCCGTGCGCGTACCGGCCGGGGATCCTGGTGTCGGGGTGGACGTAGAACGTGTCGCGCAGCTTGAGCGGTTTGACGATGCGGTCCTCGTACTCGGTCCCGACGGAGTGTCCCGTGAGCTTCTCGATGAGCAGGCCGGCTACGACGAAGTTGGTGTTCGAGTAGGAGTAGGCGGCGCCGGGCTCGTTGGTGCGGGGTTTCTTCAGGGAGAGCGCGACCAGCTGCTGGTAGGTGAAGACCTTGTTCCGCACCGCCTCGAAACCGTCCACGCTCTGGGCGAACATGTCGTCGGTGTAGTCGTACAGACCGCTGCGGTGGCCCAGCACGTGCCGGACGGTGATGCGGTCGTCCGGCAGCAGCTTGGGAAGGTACCGGTTGACCGGGGCGTCCAGGTCCAGCCGGTGCTCGTCGGCCAGCTGCAGCAGGACGACGGCCGAGAAGGACTTGGTGACGCTGCCGATGCGGAAGCGGTCGTCGGTGCTGATGGCCTGCTGCGTGCTGCGGTCGGCGACTCCCCAGGTCGCTCCGTAGGTCGTGCCGTCGTCGTCGATCCGGGCCAGCGCACCGGGCGCGCCGTGTGCCACGACTGTGCGCAACGCCTCGTCCAGGCCCGCGACGTCGGGCGCCGGGAGCGCGGCCGGCGCGGGGGCGTGGGGCGCTGCGGTCGCGGCTCGCGCCGGGACCGTCAGCAGTGACAATGCGACCGCTCCGAGTACCGCGGCCTTGGCCACCGTTGCTGAGACCATCCGGCTCCCACTCCCATCCAGAGGGTTTCTGATGCGATTTCGGTCACATTCAGGCCTGGGAACCTAGGCGATTGAGGCAACGTCTCCACAGTCGACACACAGTTGGTCATCTCGCGATCACTCTGTGGCGCCCATTTGTAAAGGATTGCCATAGAAAGCCGCGAAATGGATCATTCCGTCTTTACGTGTGCATGACTCGTCCGTAAGGGTGAACGCCCTGGGGCCCGACCAGCCCCCATGGCGCTCAACGGCGTCATGCCTCAAGGCGGTTGGTGATCCCGGCCGCCTTCCAGTGAAGGAGATCTGTGCGTAGACCGCACATACGCAGCGTTGCCGTTGCCATCGCGGTGACGACGGCTGCCACGGGCCTGGCCGGTACGGCCTTCGCGGGCCCCTCCCGGGGGGTGGAGCAGTCCGCCGCCTCCACCGCCACGACCGCCGACGCGGTGGTGGAGGCGGCGCAGGCCGCGGCCTTCGCGCACGCCACGGCCACGGGAGTGTCGAAGGGTGATGAGCTCCACGCCCAGGACGTCATGATCGACCCCGAGGGTGCGCGCCACGTCCGTTTCGTCCGTACTCACAACGGAATGCCTGTGCTCGGTGGCGACCTCGTCGTCCACCTGAGCCGGCAGCTGGCCTACACGGGTGCCACCAGTGCGGCCACCCACGCCGTCAAGCCGGCCGCCGCCGAGGCCAAGCTGACCGCGGACCAGGCCGCGTCGAAGGCCGCCCAGGTCGCCAAGGGCGACGCGGGCAGCGCCCAGCTGGTGGTGGACGCCCGCGGCGGCTCCGCCGCCCTCGCCTACCAGGTGACGGTGACCGACAACGGCACCTCCAGCACCGTGGTCGTCGACGCCGTCACCGGCAAGGTGCGCAGCAACACGCCCGACGCGGACGAGTTCCTGTCGCCGAAGCTCCTCGACGCGATGCGCGAGCGCGGTGAGACCGCCGACCCGGCCACCGGCACCGCCGCCCCGGCCGCCGGCCTGCTCGGCTCGGGCCTCTCCGGCGCCACGCAGTACCCGGCGACCGCGCACGGCACCGGCAAGACCCTCTTCGTGGGCAGCGTCGGCCTGACCACCACGGCGACCTCGCGCGGCCACTACCAGCTCAAGGACCCGAGCCGGTACGGCACCGAGACGCGGGACGCCAAGGGCTCCTACACGGAGAAGTTCAGCGCGGGCTCGAAGTTCACCAACACGACCAACGTGTGGGGCAACGGCAAGACCACCAGCCGTGCCAGCGCCGCCGCGGATGCCCAGTACGGCATCACCAAGACGCTGGACTTCTACAAGAGTACCTTCGGGCGCAAGGGCATCGCCAACAACAGCAAGGCCGCCCAGGGCATGGTCCACTGGGGCAAGAAGGTCGCCAACGCCTTCTGGGACCCGACCTGCAACTGCATGCTGTACGGCGACGGCGACGGCGACATGTTCAAGAAGCCGCTCGTCGTCCTGGACGTCACCGGTCACGAGCTGACCCACGGTGTGGTCGACGCGACCGCGAAGCTGGAGCCGACGTACGTCGACCCGCAGGGCAACCAGTACGGCGAGCCCGGTGCGCTGAACGAGTCGCTGGCCGACATCTTCGGATCCAACGTCGAGTTCTACGCGAAGAACACCAAGGACACGCCGGACTACCTGATCGGCGAGAAGCTGGGCCTCGCGCAGAAGTTCCTGCGCCGCCTCGACCACCCGTCGCTCGACAAGCTCGAGGGCACGGTCGACTACTGGAAGCCGGAGGTGTACTCCACCGAGGTGCACGCCGGTTCCGGCGTCTCCTCGCACGCCTACTACCTCCTCGCGGAGGGCAGCGGCAAGAAGACGATCAACGGCGTCAACTACGACTCGCCGACGTACAACCACGCCACGGTCAAGGGCATCGGCCGCACCAAGGCCACCGCGATCTTCTACCGTGCGCTCACCCGCTACATGGTCTCCACGACCGACTTCCACGACGCGCGCGTCGCGACGCTGAAGGCGGCCAAGGACCTGTACGGCGCGAACAGCACCGAGTACAAGACGGTGGACAAGGCATGGGCCGCGGTCAACGTGACCGCCGCCAACACGCCGGCCGCCCGCCACTGACGGACGGCAGCACGCACCAGCACCACCGGATGCCCCGCCCTGCGCGGGGCATCCGCATGTCCGGCGAGCGCCGGTCCGGGGGAGGCCCGCAGACCGGCAACTGCCCCTGCACCAACCCCTGTTTCTTTTATTGACAGCGGAAAATAATGGCCCTAGGTTCCCGGCCATGCGCTCGACACCCCCCGCCGAGACGTTCCCGGCCCACACCCCGGCCGCCTCGCAGGTCTTCACGACGGTCCTCTCCCAAGGCCCCCTGACCCGCCTCGACGCGGGCCGCCGGGCCGGGCTGTCCCCGGCCGCCGTCACCAAGGCCGTCCGCCCCCTGCTGGAGGCCGGGTACCTGGTGGAGGGCGCCGACGAGGAGGCCCGCCCCGCCCTCGGCCGGCCCGCCCACCTGATCCGGGTCAACGGCGAACGGGCGCTGTTCATCGGCATCAAGGTGACCGGCGACCAGCTGATCGCCGTACTGACCGACCTGTGCTGCCGCATCCGCCTCGCCCGGCGCGCCCCGCTGCCGGACCGGGCGACGCGCAAGGTGCTGGCCGCGGTCGCGGACCTCGTCCACGAACTCCTCGCCCACGCCGCCGAGTCGGGTGCGCCGGTCCTCGGGCTCGGCATCGCCGTCTCCGGCGACGTCGACCGCGCCGAGGGCGTGGTGCGCTACTCGCCCTTCCTGGCGTGGCGGGACGTGCCACTGGCCGAACTCGCCGCCATGACCAGCGGGTTGCCGGTCACCGTCGACAACGACGTGCGCGCGCTGACCGTCGCCGAGCAGTGGTTCGGCGCCGGCGCGGGCCTCAGCGACTTCGCCGTGGTGACCGTCGGCGCGGGCATCGGCTGCGGACTCGTGGTCCACGGACGGGTCGTCGCGGGCGCACACGGCGTGGCGGGCGAGATCGGCCACGTCGCCGTCGATCCGGCGGGACCGTCCTGCCACTGCGGCAGCCACGGCTGTGTGGAGGCGATCGCCTCGGACGCCGCGATCGTCGCCCGCATGCGCGAGGTGACGGGCCGTCATGTCGTCGACGGCGCCGAGGCGGTGGCCCTCGCCCACCAGGGCGTTCCCGGGGCCCGCGAGGTCTACGCAAGGGCGGGGGAGGCGATCGGCCGGGGGATCGCCGCCGTGGCCAACCTGCTCGGACCCGAACGCGTGATCATCTCCGGCGAGGGCCTTTGCGCCTACGACCTCTTCGCCGAGCACATCCGCGAGGCGTTCACCGCGGCCGCCTTCGGCTCGGCCGCGCAGTGCGACCTGCAGACCCGCCCGCTCCCCTTCGAGGAGTGGGCGCGCGGCGCCGCGGCCGCCGCGATCCAGTCCTTCATCACGTCGACCCCCAACAGCGGACAGGGCTGAGCCGCCCCGTCCCGAACCCACCCAGGAGGTACCGCCCATGCGGTCGCCCTCGCACTCCCTCCTGCCCGCACGCGGACTCGGATGCGCCGTCGCCCTGGCCCTCACCACGGGCCTCGCCGCGACCGCCCCGCAGGCACGGGCAGCAACGGTCTCCACGGTCTCCACGGCCGCAACGGCCTCCAGGCCCTACATGGGCTGGTCCAGTTGGAGCATGCAGTCGTCCAAGTACCCCGGTCTCAACCCGGACGGCGACTACAGCTATCTCACCGAGGCGAACGTCCTGAAGCAGACCGACGCCCTCGCCGCCCGGCTGAAGGAGTACGGCTACGAGTACGTCAACATCGACTCCGGCTGGTGGCGGGACCGGAACTGGAAGCCGGGGTTCGACGGGTACGCCCGCCAGCAGGCCGACCCCGGCCGCTTCCCGCACGGCATGAAGGCCGTCGCCGACCACATCCACGCCAAGGGCCTCAAGGCCGGCATCTACCTGCCCGTCGGGCTGGAGAAGGAGGCCTACGGAGACGGCAAGGTGCCGATCCGGGACGCCGACGGCTGCACCACCGCCGACATCGTCCATGGCGACCTGCGCACCACCAACGGCTGGGACAGCGCCTACAAGCTGGACTTCTCCAGACCCTGTGCCCAGAAGTACGTCGACTCCCAGGCCCGGGAACTGGCCGGCTGGGGCTACGACTTCCTCAAGCTCGACGGGGTGGGCCCCGGCTCCTTCAAGAGCGGCGACCATTACGACAACGTTGCCGACGTGGCCGCCTGGCAGAAGGCCATAGCCGCCACCGGCCGGCCCGTACACCTGGAGATCTCCTGGTCCCTGGACATCGGGCACGCCGCCGACTGGAAGAAGTACTCAAACGGCTGGCGCCTCGACACCGACGTCGAGTGCTACTGCAACACCCTGGTGAGCTGGGAGAACTCCGTCGACGACCGCTTCGACGACACCCCCGGCTGGACCCGGCACGCAGGCCCCGGCGGCTGGAACGACCTCGACTCCCTCGACGTCGGCAACGGTGCCATGGACGGCCTGACCAAGGCCGAGCGGCAGACCTACGCCACCCTGTGGGCGGTCGCCAAGTCCCCGCTCTACACCGGCGACGACCTGACCAGGCTCGACGACTACGGCGTGCGGCTCCTCACCAACCGCGAGGTCATCGCCGTCGACCAGGGCGACGCCCCGCCCGCCCGGCCGGTCACCCCCTCCGACCCGCAGCAGGTGTGGGCCGCGAAGAACCCCGACGGCAGTTACACCGTCGCCCTGTTCAACCTCGCCGATGTCCCCGCCGCCGTCACCGCCGACTGGTCCTCGCTCGGCTTCACCGGCAGGGCCGGCGTCCGCGACCTGTGGAACCACGAGAACCTCGGCTCCCACCGGAACGGGATCACCGAGGCGCTGCCCGCCCACGGCTCCCGCCTGTTCACCGTCACCCCGCACGGCAGCGCCCTGCGCACCACCCGCCATGAGGCCGAGTCCGCCGCCAACACGCTCGCCGGCAACGCCTCGGTCGCCGACTGCTCCGCCTGTTCCGGCGGCAAGAAGGTCGGCAACCTCTATCTCGGCGGCAGGCTCCGCTTCAACGACGTCGTCGTCGACAGGCCCGGCACCTACCTGATCAAGGTTGCGTACGTCAGCGGCGACGCCCGCTCGGTGAACGTTTCGGCCAATGCCGGGAACCCCGCGCGCCACAGGTTCTCCTCCACCGGCGACTGGGGAAGCGTGGAGACGGTGAGCGTGCCCGTGACCCTGAAGGCGGGCATCAACACCGTCACCTTCGACAGCGGTTCGGACTACGCGCCGGACATCGACCGGATCGACGTTCCCGTCTCGCCGCGCTGACGCGACAGCGCTGCGCCGCCGGCGCCGTGGGGAGCCGCGGGTCCGTCGTGGCTGGTCGCGCCCACGCGGCCAAGCCGCACGTCGGCACGGCCCCGCACCTTTCGGGCGTGCGCATCACGCACCGATCTTCATCGAGTTTCGGAGCTTGCCATGGACCCCAGAACCCCCAGCAGACGCGGATTCCTCGCTCTCGCCGCCGCCACCGGAGCCCTCGCCTCGCTGCCCTCCTTCACCGCCAACGCCACCGCCGCCCCCCGGCGGCCCACCACCGTGCCCGCGCCCGATCTTCGCCACCAGCTGTGGTGGCAGGCGCCCGCCGACGAGACCTCGCTGATCCAGCAGGGCCTCCCCGTCGGCAACGGCCGCCTCGGTGCCCTCGCCACCAACGACCCCGGCCGGGAACTCCTGCTGATCACCGACGCCACCCTGTGGAGCGGCGGCCTCAACGACACGCTCGACTCCGACGGCCAGTTCCCCTACGGCCGCACGGACTTCGGCTCCTTCACCCTGCTCGCCCGGCTCACCGTCGACCTTCCCGACCACGACCTCGGCGCCGTCTCCGGCTACCGTCGCACCCTCGACCTGGCCCAGGGCGTGGTGACCACCTCGTACGTCCGCTCCGGAGCGACGTACCAGAGGCAGCTGTTCGCGAGCCGCCCCGACGACGTCGTGGTACTGCACTTCACCCAGAAGGGAGGCGGCCGCTACACCGGCACCGTGACCCTCGACGGCACCCACGGCGAGCAGAGGCCGAGCGCCACGTCCTTCGCGGGTTCGCTCGCAGGCGGACTGCGCTACGGTGCCGCGATCACCGCTCACGGCAGCGGTGGCACCGTCCGCGTCGACGGCCCCCGTATCACCTTCTCCGGATGCACGGACCTGACCGTGGTGGTCAGCGGCGGCACCGACTACGCGCCCGACGCCTCGGCCCACTACCGCAACCCGTCCGTCGACCCCGAGGCGCTCGCCCGGACCAAGGTCCGCACCGCCGCCCGCCACCCGGCCGAAACGCTGCTGCGTACACACGTCACCGACCACCAGGCGCTGTACGGACGCTTCGACATCCGGCTCGGCACGTCCTCCCCCCGGCAGCGCGCCCTGGACACCTGGGAGCGGATCCGGGCACGCGCCCGGGACGACGTGCCGGACCCCGAACTGGAGGCCGCCTACCTGCAGTTCGGCCGCTACCTGATGATCTCCGGATCCCGCGGCAGCCTCCCGCTCGGGCTGCAGGGACTGTGGCTCGACGGGAACGACCCGGACTGGATGGGCGACTACCACACCGACATCAACGTCCAGATGAACTACTGGATGGCGGACCGGGCGGGCCTGTCGCCCTGTTTCGACGCGTTCACCGACTACTGCGTGGCCCAGCTCCCCTCCTGGACCGATGTCACCAGGAGACTCTTCAACGACTCCCGCAACCGCTACCGCAACTCCAGCGGCAGGAACGCCGGCTGGACGGTCGCCATCTCCACCAACCCCTATGGTGGAGGAGGCTGGTGGTGGCACCCGGCGGGCAACGCCTGGCTGTGCAACTCCCTGTGGGAGCACTACGAGTTCACGGCATCGCCTGCCCACCTGGAGAAGATCTACCCGCTCCTCAAGGGTGCCTGCGAGTTCTGGGAGGCACGGTTGCTCACCCACACGCTGCCGGAGACCGGCCGGGAGGTCCTCGTCGCCGACAGCGACTGGTCACCGGAACAGGGCCCCCTCGACGCCAAGGGCATCACCTACGCCCAGGAACTCGTCCGGGCGCTGTTCGGCAACTACCGCACCGCGGCGGCACTGCTGGGCCGGGACGCCGAGTACGCCCGCACGATCGGCGGGCTCCGCGACCGTCTCTATCTCCCGGTCGTGAGCCCGAGGACGGGCTGGCTGGAGGAGTGGATGTCCCCCGACAACCTCGGCGAGACCACCCACCGGCACCTGTCCCCGCTCATCGGCCTCTTCCCCGGCGACCGCATCCGGCCCGACGGCTCCACGCCCGCAGACATCGTCGCGGGCGCCACCGCCCTGCTCACCGCCCGCGGCATGGACAGCTTCGGCTGGGCCAACGCCTGGCGCGCCCTGTGCTGGGCCCGGCTGAAGAACGCCGACAAGGCCTACCAGCTGATCGTCAACAACCTCCGCCCGTCGAGCGGCGGCAGCAACGGCACCGCTCCCAACCTCTTCGACATCTACCAGGTGGAGCAGGGCCGGGGCATCTTCCAGATCGACGCCAACTTCGGTACTCCGGCCGCCGTCGTGGAGATGCTGCTGTACTCCCGCCCCGGCCACCTTGAACTCCTGCCCGCCCTGCCGGACGCCTGGGCCGCCTCAGGTTCCCTCACCGGCGCCGGGGCCCGCGGAGGCTTCGTCGTCGACCTGCGCTGGCGGCACGGGAAACCCACCGAGGTGCGGATCCGCAGCGTCGGCGGCACCATGACCACCGTGGGGTACGCAGGAACGTCCCGGACGGTCCGCCTCGAACCCGGCGAGTCCGTCACGTTCGAGGACTTCGTCCGGTGACCGCCCCACTGCGCCCCGCGCACCGCCGGCATCACTGGCGCGTCGGCCGGATCGCCGCCGTGCTGCTCGCGGCCGTCGCCTGCCAGTCCGCGCCCACCCGGGCCGTGGCCCGCCCTCCCGAGGCCACCACGCGGGGCTCCGGGATCGTCACCTGGGCGGCGAGCGCCGACCGCCTCGGCGAGGGCGTCGCCGACCGCGGGTACCGGCTCGTCGTGCACACCAGCGTCGCCGGAAGCGACCTGCGCGTCCGGCTGTCCAACGCCTTCGGCGACCGCCCGCTGATCCTGGACGACGTCCACGCCGGCCTGCAGAGCGAGGGTGCCGCACTCCGGCCCGGCACCAACCGGAGGCTGACCTTCGGCGGAGCCCGTACGGTCACCGTCCCGGCGGGCTCCTCCGTGTGGAGCGACCCGCTGCCCGGCAGCATCCCCGCCGCCGTCAACCTGGTCGTCAGCCTCCACACCCCGGACGCGGCGGGTCCGGCCACCGGGCACGGGATGGCGATGCAGACGTCGTACCTCACCCAGGGCGACCACACCGCCGAGGACTCGGCGGCCGGCTGGACCGGGACGACCGGCTCCTGGTGGTACCTCGATGCCGTCTCCGTGCGCCCGTCGAGCACCCGCACCGGCGCGGTGGTGGCGCTCGGCGACTCCATCACCGACGGCTGGCAGTCCACCACCGACCTGGACCGGCGCTGGCCCGACTACCTCGCCCGGCGCCTGAACAAGGCCGGGACCCACGTCAAGGGCGTGGCCAACGAGGGGATCGCCGGCAACAAGGTCCTCGCGGACGGCGCTGGGCAGAGCGCCCTGCACCGGCTGGACCGGGACGTCCTGTCCCAGCCGGGCGTGCGCACCGTGTTCCTCTTCGAGGGGGTGAACGATCTCAAGGCCCACACCGGTGTCACCGCGGCCGATCTGATCGCCGGATACCGGGAGATCGTCCGGCGGACGCACGCGGCCGGCAAGTGCGTGGTCGCCGCGACCGTGGGCCCGTTCAAGGGCTGGCCAGAGTTCGACCCGGCCGCCGAAGCCGTACGGCAGGAGGTCAACCGGTTCATCCGCGGCAGCGGGGAGTTCGACGCGGTCACCGACTTCGACCGCGTCCTGCGCAGCCCCTACGACCCCGAGCGGATCCTGCCCTTCTTCGACAACGGCGACCATCTGCACCCCAACGACAAGGGGATGCAGGCCCTGGCCGACGCCGTCGGCCCGGGCAGCCTCGACTGCACACGCTGACACTCCGGGCCGGCCGGGTCCTTTGGGCCCTTCGATCCGGACGGCTCCTCGGGCCGCCCGGAACCTCAGGGCCGCGGGTGCGTGTCCCGCGGCCGTTCAGCGCAGCGTCTCGGCCCAGTCGGCCGGCACCCGCCCGGCCGGACCCGGCACCGGCTGGTCCTCGGGATGGCTGACCGGCGGCGCGAGGTCGGGACCGGAGGCGAACACCTCGCTCGTGTCGTAGTTCCAGAACCAGTCCTCGCCCGGCTCGAAGCTGCGGATCACCGGATGCCCGGTGGACCGGTAGTGGGCGGTGGCGTGCTTGGCGGGGGAGTCGTCGCAGCAGCCGATGTGCCCGCAGGTCGCGCACCGGCGCAGGTGGAACCACCAGCCGCCGCCCTCGTCGCACTCCACGCACCCGGTGCCGCTCGGCGGAACCTTCGGGTCGATCGCCAACTCGTCGCTCATGCTGCCTCCTCGGGGGTGGTCAGGGCGGCCGCCTCCTCCGGCGTCTCCGCGGTCAGCGGCAGCAGCACCTGGAACCGGGTGTCACCGGGCACCGATTCGACCTGCAGGGTGCCGTGGTGCTTGTTCACGACGATCCGCCACGAGATGTCCAGGCCCAGACCGGTGCCCTCGCCGACCGGCTTGGTGGTGAAGAACGGGTCGAAGATACGGTTCCTGATCTCCGCCGGGATCCCGGGCCCGGTGTCCCGGAACTCGACCAGCACCCGCTCGTGGTCCAGCGCGGTCCTGACGGTCAGCGTGCCGTCCCCGCCCGCGCCGTTCATGGCGGACACCGCGTTGTCGATGAGGTTGGTCCACACCTGGTTCAGCTCCGCCGGATAGCCGGGGACCTGCGGGAGCGTACGGTCGTACTCCTTGACCACCTGGATGCGCGCACCGATCTTCCCGGCGAGCATCAGCAGTGTGCTGTCGAGGAGTTCGTGCACGTCCACCACCCGGTAGGGCGCCCGGTCCAGCTGCGAGTACTGCTTGGCCGCGTCGACGAGATGGGAGATACGGGTGGTGGAGTCCTCGATCTCGGTCATCAGCAGCTCGGTCTCGATGGTGTAGTTGAGCCAGCCGACCGCCCCGGGCAGGATCTCCTCGCCCACGGCCGCCGCGACCTGCTCCAGCCAGTCGACGTCGAGTCCCGCCTGTACGAAGGTGGGTGCCAGCTGCCAGCCGTAGTCGATGCCGTGGTCCTCCAGCCAGTCCGTGAGGGTGTCCTCCCGGTCGGCGGTTTCCAGCGGGCTGAGCACCGGCGCCTTGGCGACCCGTTCGGCGGTGCGCTCCTGGATCTCGATCAGACTCGCCAACTGGTCCCGTGAGAACGGGCCTTCCGCTATGATCGCGAGCTTGTGCCGCATTTTCGCGATCCGCTCGCGCAGCGTCGACGTGGCCCGCACCGCAGCCGCAGCCGGGTTGTTCAGCTCGTGCGTGAGCCCGGCGGACAACGAGCCGAGTGCCAGCAGCCGCTCCCGTTGCCCGACGGCGGCCTGGATGCTCTTCGAGCCGAAGAAGAGGCCTTCCAGCAGGTGCACGGCCATCGGGAACCACTCGCTCATGACGGCCGCAAAGGTGTCCGCGGGAAGCACGAAGAACCGCGTCGGCTCCGTCACCCGCATCGAGTTGTTGTACACCTGCCGCACCCGGTCCCCGATGTACGCCTGCATGGCGCCCGAGTACACCCCGCGCTGCGAGCTGCGGATGACCTCCACGTCGTCCTCGCCGACGCGCCGCGAGAGCACGACCGTGCCCTCGACCATCACGAAGAAGCAGGTGGCCGGGTCGCCCTCGGTGTACACCGGCCCGGGCTGGAACAGCTCCACCCGGCCCTCGCAGCACAGCCGCCCCAGCTGCTCGGGCGACAGCTTCTCGAAGAGGAACAGCGAGCCGATCTCCCTGGGGCTGCACGGCATCGGCTGCCCGCTCATGACTGCTCCAGATACCGGTGGACGAGCATGACGGCCATGGCTCCCTCTCCGACGGCGGACGCGACACGCTTGGCGGACTCGGCGCGTGCGTCGCCCGCCACGAACACGCCGGGAATGCTGGTCTCCAGGTGGTAGGGCGGCCGGTCCAGTTCCCAGCCGGCCGGCGGCCGCCCGTCGGCGGTCAGGTCGGGACCGGCCAGGATGAAGCCGCGCTCGTCGCGCAGCACCGTGTCGCCCAGCCAGTCGGTGAGCGGGGCCGCGCCGATGAACACGAACATCCACTGGGCGTCGACCTGTTCGCTGTCGCCGGTCGTCACATGACGCAGCGTCAGGTGCTCCAGGCGGTCGGAGCCGTGCGCGGCGTCGACCACCGTCCGGCTGCGCACCGAGATGTTCGCGGCCTCGCTGATCTGCTGGATCAGGTAGTACGACATCGACGCCGCCAGATCGGCGCCGCGCACGAGCAGCGTCACCGACTTGGCGAACCTGGACAGGTACATCGCCGCCTGGCCCGCGGAGTTGGCGCCGCCGACGATGTACACGTCGTGTCCCTGGCAGGCGGCCGCCTCGGTCAGCGCGGAGCCGTAGAACACCCCGCAGCCGGTCAGGTCGGTGCAGCCCTGCGCCTCCAGCTGCCGGTACTGCACCCCGGTCGCCAGGATGATGCTGTGCGCCGCGATCGCCGAGCCGTCCGAGAACCGTACGATGCGTGCCGCCCCGTTGACCTCCAGCCCGGTGACCTCGCGTGCGGTCAGGATCTCCGCGCCGAACTTGGCCGCCTGGCGCCGGGCGCGGTCGGTGAGCTGGGCACCGGAGACGCCGTCGGGGAAGCCGAGGTAGTTCTCGATCCGGGAGCTCTGCCCGGCCTGCCCGCCGGTCGCCGACCGCTCCACGAGGACGGTCCGCAGTCCTTCCGAGGCGCCGTACACGGCCGCGCCGAGCCCGGCGGGACCGCCGCCGATCACGACGAGGTCGTAGAAGTCGGCCGTGGGCATCGTCGCCAGGCCCACCCGTGCGGCCAGCTCCGGCGCCTCCGGCTCGACCAGCGTCGTGCCGTCCGGGGTGATCACCAGCGGCAGTCGCTGCCCGTCCTGCCCGGCGGCGGCCAGCAGTCGCTGCCCCTCCGGCTCCTCGACCGAGTACCAGCGGTAGGGCACCTGGTTGCGGGCGAGGAACTCGCGCACGTCGGACGAGCGCGCCGACCACCGGTGCCCGACGACCTTGGTGCTGGGCACGGACTTGTACTCGCTGTGCCGCCAAGCCTCCAGCAGGTCGTCCAGCACCGGATAGAGCTTCTCCTCCGGCGGGTCCCACGGCTTGAGCAGGTAGTGGTCGAGATCGACGACGTTGATCGCGTCGATGGCCGCGTTGGTGTCCGCGTAGGCGGTGAGCAGCACGCGCCGCGCCCCCGGGTACACGTCCAGGGCCTGCTCCAGGAACTCGATGCCGTTCATCTGCGGCATCCGGTAGTCGGCCAGGATCACGGCCACCAGCTCGCCGCGCAGCTTCAGTTCGCGCAGCGCCCCGAGCGCGGACTCCCCGGACTCCGCGCGCACGATCCGGTACGACTCGCCGTAGCGCCGCCTCAGATCGCGGGCGACGGCGCGGGAGACCCCCGGGTCGTCGTCCACGGTCAGGATGACGGTCCGCGCTGCCTCGGCGGCCTGTGCCATGCCTCTCCCACCCCGAGCGATCGGATCCACGGGACGGTGTCGCTGGGCCCACCGCACCGATTCCCGCCCATCGTATGTTCGATCGCCCGGGTTCGCCCCGGGATAAGGCAGGGACGACGATCTCCACCGTCCAGACGATCTCCACCGTCTACGAGACGGCAGTTGCGACGGTCTCAGGGGCGGCGCTCGCCCAGCACGCAGAACTCGTTGCCCTCGGGGTCCGCGAGCACCACCCAGGCCTGCTCGTCCTGCCCGACGTCCGCGTGCCGGGCCCCGAGGGACAGCAGCCGGGCCACCTCGGCGGCCTGGTCCTCGGGACGGAGGTCGAGGTGCAGCCGGTTCTTGACCGTCTTCTTCTCGGGCACCGGAGCGAAGAGCAGTCCTGGCAACCGGTCCGGGGCGGGCCGGATCTCGAACTCGTCGTGGGCGTCGTTGACCACCACCCACCCGAGCGCCTCGGCCCACCAGCGGCCCAGCGCCACCGGGTCGGCCGCGTCGACGTTCACCTGTTCCCATTCCAAGGCCATGGCGGCAGCGTAGACGTCGCTCAGCGGGACACGGGACTGGTTTTCTCCGGGTCCTCCGGGACGCCGGTCAGGGCCCGCAGCGAGCGCAGGAACCGGTCGGCGTCCGTGCCGGAGAGCGGGGCGAGGAAGCTGCGCTCCGCCTCCGCGCGGGCGAGTTCGGCCTCGCGGAGCAGTTCCTGGCCCTGCGGAGTCGGCTGCACCGTGTTGCGGCGGCGGTCCTCGGTGCTGCGGCGGCGTGCCACGAGCCCCTTGCCCTCCAGCGCGTCGACCAGGGCGACCATCGTGGTCCGGTCCACGCCGATCCGGATCGCCGCCTCCATCTGCGACAGCGGCCGGTCGGCCGCGAGCACGGCGAGCACCGCGAGCTCGCGTCCGTCGACGCCGAAGGGCGCCAGTGCCTGTGCGGAGGCCTCGGTGAACCGCAGGTGCACATGTTTGAGCAGATAGCCGAGCCGCGAGGTCAGAGCGGTGGTGGATGCGTCGCCCGTCATGACCGCATCGTATCTCCCAACTGATAGTCAGGAGCGCTGATGATTTACTAGGCTGACGTTCATGACGGCAGACAGTGAGGGGATGGGCGACATGACCGGTCGGACGGGGCACCCGGTGACCTTCGGCATCAAGACGACCCCGATGAGAGTGACCTACGACGAGATCCTGCGCGTGTGGCAGGAGGCCGACGACCTGCCCGACATCGCGGACGCCTGGCTGTGGGACCACCTGATGCCGGTCGCCGGGCCGAAGGACGGACACGTCCTGGAGGGCTGGACGCTGCTCGGCGCCCTGGCCGCACGGACCCGGCGGCTGCGGCTCGGGCTCCTGGTGACGAGCAACCGGATCCGCCCGCCCGCCGTCCTCGGCAAGATCGCGACCACCGTGGACGTGATCTCGGGCGGCCGTCTGATCATGGGCCTCGGTGTGGGCGGCACGCACCAGCCGCCCGGCGCGGGAGGCATCGCCGGTGAGAACCCCGCCGTCGCCGAGTACGCTGCCTACGGCCTCACCCTGGTCCCGCCGGCCGAGGGCATCGCCCGCCTGGCGGAGACCATCGCCATCCTCCGGGGCATGTGGACGCAGGAGGTCTTCGACTTCCAGGGGCGCTACCAGACCCTCACCGGCACCTACAGCGAGCCCAAGCCGGTGCAGCGTCCCGGCCCGCCCCTGCTGATCGGCGGCTGGGGCACCAGAACCCTGCGGCTGGTCGCCGAGCACGCGGACATCTGGAACGTGCCCGGGCCACCGCACAACACCCTCGAACGCGTCGCCGAGCGCTCCCGTGTGCTGGACGCCCACTGCGCGTCCGTGGGCCGGGACCCGGGGACGATCACCCGCTCCGTGCAGTACATCGTGTCCTACGACGACCCGGCCGGGGACCGCAGGACCATCGCCGGCCTCGTCCGGGCGGGCTTCACGCACATCGTGCTGAGCCTGCGCAGCCCCTACCCTCCGCGGATCGCGCGATGGCTCGTCGACGAGATCGTCGTACCCGTGCGCGAGGGTGCCCGATAGTGGGCACCAGCTGGACGAGGACGCGGTACGACGAGGAGGCCCACGCATGACACGCCCGATCACGGCAGGGGTGGACGGTACCGAGGCGAGCCTGGCCGCGCTGGGCTGGGCCGGCCGGGAGGCCGTGCGCAGGGGGCTGCCGCTGCGGGTGGTGCACGCGTGGCGCTATGCCGAGTCGCTCGCCACCGCCGACCGGGACACACAGCACGGCTGGGTGTCGGAGGGAGTGGCCGAGGCCGTGCGCAGCGTCGCGGAGCGCCACCCGGAGCTGGCTGTGAGCGTGGACGTGCTGGAGGGCGGGGCCGCCGTGGCGCTGGCCGACGCGGCCGCGGCGGCCGAGATGCTGGTGCTCGGCTCGCACGGGCACGGTGCGATGGTCGGGTTCCTGCTGGGATCCGTCGGACAGCAGGTGATCGCCGAGACGGCCCGGCCCGTGGTCCTGGTGCGGGCCGGTGACCGGCCGGCGGCGGAGGCGGGCGGGCGGGACGTCGTCGTCGGCCAGCACGGCGGCCCCGAGGACAGTGCAGGGGTCCTGCGCTTCGCGTTCGAGACGGCGGCCGCCCGCGGCGCCACGGTCCGGGCCGTACGGGCCTGGACGCTGCCGCCGGTCTTCGCCTACAGCCCCGGCTCGCTCAAGCTCCTCGACAACGTCGGCGGTCTGGAGCCGTTCGAGAAGAAGGCCCTGGCCGAGGCGCTGCAACCGTGGCGGGAGCGCTTCCCGGGCGTGCCCGTGGCCGAGCACGTCGAGATGGGCAGCGCGGGGCAGGTGCTGCTCGCGGCGGCAGGGCGGGCTCAGCTGATGGTCGTCGGGCGGCGGTCCCACCGCACGGCCGTGGGCGCCCGCATCGGGTCGGTGGCGCACGGCGTGCTGCACCACGCCGCCTGCCCGGTGGCGGTCGTCCCGCACGAGTGACTACTCGGCGGGTGTCGTCGGCTCCAGGGTCGCGCGGGCCCTGGGCAGGACGTTGCTGATGTAGTCCGCGACGGCGGTGTCCAGGCCTATGTCGTGCTGGGCCCGCTCGGACAGGTACCAGCGGTGTTCGAGCAGCTCGTGGTAGATCTCGGCCGGGTCCATGGACCCGCGCAGCTCGGGCGGGACCGCGCGCACGGTGGGCCGGAACACGTCCCGCACCCAGCGGTGCGCGAGCACCTCGGGGCGGGCGGCATGGGGGTCCTCCCTGCTCGAGCGAAGCCGAGAGCCCGGGGAAGGGTCGCCGGGCGCGTGGTCGTCCTGGGTGGCCATCCAGCTCTCCAGGTCGCCCAACAGCCGCCGGGCCTGGTTCTCCTCGGCGTCGAGGCCGGTCAGCCGCAGCAGCTGGCGCTGGTGGTGGCCGGCGTCGACGACCTTGGGCACGAAGGTGACCGTGTCGCCGCCCGCGGAGTGCTCGATCTGCATCTCGGCCACGTCGAAGCCGAGGTCGTTGAGGCGGCGTATCCGGCGTTCCATGTAGTGGTACTTGCCCGCCGGGTACACCGAGGTGCGGGTCAGCTCCTGCCACAGTGCGTCGTAGCGGGTGCAGATCTCGTGGCCGAACTCGACGGGGTCGACGGACGGGTGCAGCGCGCCCGACGCCTCCAGGTCCAGCAGCTCGCCGCTGATGTTCACCCGGGCCAGGTCCAGGTCGTAATCCCGCTGCCCGGGGCTGAGCCGGGGATGCAGGTCGCCGGTCTCGGCGTCCACCAGGTATGCGGCGTAGGCGCCGGCGTCCCGCCGGAACAGCGTGTTGGACAGCGAGCAGTCGCCCCACGCGAACCCGGCCAGATGCAGCCGCACCAGCAGCACCGCGAGCGCGTCCATCAGGCGGTGCATGGTCGCCGGGCGCATGGTCGTCTCGAACATCGAGCGGTACGGCAGCGAGCCGCGCAGATGCCGGGTGATCAGCACCGGCTCCAGGGGGGCGCCGGTGCGGTCGGCGCGGCCGGTGACCACGGCGAGCGGGTCGACGGCGGGAATGCCCAGCCGGTCCAGGTCGCGCAGCAGCCCGTACTCGCGCAGTGCGGGCCGCTCGGCCAGCTCCTTGACGGCGACCACCTCCGTCCCGGCGCGCGCGTAGCGCACGACGTGCCGGGAGATGCCACGGGGGAGCGGTACCAGGTACTCCTCCGGCCACTCCTGCAGGGGAACGTCCCAGGGCAGCGCGAGCAGGAGCGCGGGGTGCTCCGGGTTCGTGGCACTGATCTGCAAGGCCATGGGGCGAACTCTAAGGCCCGCCGGGCCAAAGCCCCCAGGGGTTTCACTGCACGCCGTGCGGCCGGAACTGGATGCTGATGCGCGGGCCCGTCGCGCGGGCGGTCTTGGGGACGCAGTGTTCCCAGGTGCGCTGGCAGGAGCCGCCCATCACGATGAGGTCGCCGTGCCCGAGCGGCCGCCGGACCGTGGTGCCGCTGGCTCCCGCCGGCCGCAGCAGCAGGTCCCGGGGCGCGCCGACGGAGAGGATCGCCACCATCGTGTCCTCGCGGGCGCCCCGCCCGATCCGGTCGCCGTGCCAGGCGACGCTGTCCCGGCCGTCGCGGTAGAAGCACAGCCCGGCGGTCGTGAACGGCTCGCCCAGCTCCGGGGCGTAGTGCGCGGACAGGGCCACGCGAGCCTCGTCGAGGACGGGGTGCGGCAGTGGGTCGCGGGCCGCGTAGAAGGCGAGCAGCCGCGGTACGGCGACCACGTTGTCGTACATCTTGCGGCGTTCGGCCCGCCACGGGACCTCGGCCGCCAACTGCTCGAACAGGGCGTCGGCACCGCTCAGCCAGCCCGGCAGCACGTCGATCCAGGCGCCGAGGTCCAGTTCGGTCCGGCGCAGCCCGTCGAGGCTGCCGAGCCGCAGCTCGTCGGTCTGGTCGAACAGGGAGCCCTGGAGGTGCGTGGACATGGGCCCAGCGTACTCCTGAATCGAAAATACGTTCCCATTGGGAGCTGATGGGGAGCCCTTTCGATACATCGGTGTATCGGATACATTGCTGTATCGAACGGAGGTCTCGGCGATGACGGCACAGGACACGGCCCGGCGGGTCACCCGACGGCGGGCCCGGACACGGGCCAACCTGCTCGACGCCGCTTTCGCGGTGTTCGCCGCCCAGGGCTACGGCCGGGTGTCCATCGAGGAGGTCTGCGAGGCCGCCGGCTACAGCCGGGGCGCCTTCTACTCCAACTTCGCCACCCTCGACGAGCTGTTCTTCGCCCTCTACCGGGAACGCGCCGACCTCATTGCCTCCCAGGTGGCCGACGCCCTCGCCCAGGACGGTCCGGACCTCGACGTGCCCGCCTCCGTGGACCGGGTCACCGAGGTCCTGCTGCTCGACGTGGACTGGCTGTTGGTGAAGACCGACTTCCTGGTGCACGCGGCCCGCGATCCGGCCGTCGCCCAGGCACTCCTCGACCACCGCAGCCGGCTCCGGCAGGCCATCGCCGACCGGCTCTCCAAGGCCCGGGGCCACACCGAACTGCCCGCCGTCCTCGGCGACGTCGACGGCGCCGCCCGCGCGGTGGTCGCGGCCTACGACGGCGTCACCACCCAGCTGCTGCTGGACAAGGACGCCGACGCCGCCCGCGGCTGGCTCAAGCAGCTGCTCACCGCCCTGCTGACCGACGGCAGCGGCACCCCCGAATGAGTCGCAGACGGAAGGACACAGACGCCATGGCCGCCATGGACGCGGACGTCATCGTCGTCGGAGCGGGCCTCGCCGGCCTGGTCGCGGCGCACGAACTCACCAGCCGGGGCCGGCGCGTGGCCCTGGTCGACCAGGAGAACGCCGCCAACCTCGGCGGCCAGGCGTTCTGGTCCTTCGGCGGGCTCTTCCTCGTCGACTCGCCCGAGCAGCGCCGCCTCGGCATCAAGGACTCCTTCGCCCTCGCCTGGAACGACTGGCGCGGCAGCGCGCAGTTCGACCGGCTGGAGGACGAGGACTCCTGGGCGGTGCGCTGGGCTCGCGCCTACGTCGAGTTCGCCGCCGGCGAGAAGCGGTCCTGGCTGGAGAGCCATGGCATCGCCCTGCTGCCGACCGTCGGCTGGGCCGAGCGCGGCGACCTCAGGGCGGACGGGCACGGCAATTCCGTTCCCCGCTTCCACATCGCCTGGGGCACCGGCACCGGTGTGGTCGAACCCTTCGTCCGCCACGCGCGGCAGGCCGCCCGGGACGGGCTGCTCACCTTCTACCACCGCCACCGTGTGGACGAGCTGGTCATCGAGGGCGGAGCAGCGCACGGGGTGCGCGGCACCGTCCTCGCCGACGACGACGCGCCGCGCGGCGCCGCCTCCAACCGTGAACGCATCGGCGACTTCGAACTCACCGCCCAGGCCGTGATCGTCACCACCGGCGGCATCGGCGCCGACCACGACATCGTCCGGCGCTACTGGCCCGAGCGGCTCGGCACGCCCCCCGCCGAGATGGTCACCGGAGTCCCCGCCTACGTGGACGGCCGCATGCTCGACATCAGCGCCGAGGCGGGCGTGCGCCTGGTCAACCGGGACCGGATGTGGCACTACACCGAGGGCCTGCAGAACTGGAACCCCGTCTGGGCCGGCCACGGCATCCGCATCCTGCCCGGCCCGTCCTCCATCTGGCTGGACGCCCTCGGCCGCCGCCTGCCCGACCCCTGCCTGCCCGGCTACGACACCCTGGGCACCCTCAAGTACCTGCGCACCACCGAGGACATCGCCGGGTACGACCACTCCTGGTTCGTCCTCACCCGGAAGATCATCGAGAAGGAGTTCGCGCTCTCCGGCTCCGAGCAGAACCCGGACATCACCGCCAAGGACCGGGGGGCCGTGCTGCGCGACCGGCTCCTCGGCAAGGGCGCCCCCGCACCCGTGCAGGCCTTCCTCGACAAGGGCGCGGACTTCGTCACCGCGAACACCCTGGAGCAGCTGGTCGAGAAGATGAACGCCCTGACCGGCAAGTCCCTGCTGGACGCGGCCGGGGTACGCCGCCAGATCGAGGCCCGCGACCTGCAGATCGCCAACTCATACAGCAAGGACTCCCAGGTCCAGGGCATCCGCAACGCCAGGCGCTACATCGGCGACCGCCTCGGCCGGGTCGCCGCCCCGCACCGCATCCTCGACCCGGCCGCGGGCCCCCTGATCGGCGTCCGGCTGCACGTCCTGACCCGCAAGACCCTCGGCGGCATCCAGACCGACCTCGACTCCCGCGCCCTCGGCACCGACGGCACGCCCGTCGACGGGCTCTACGCGGCCGGCGAGGTCGCCGGCTTCGGGGGCGGCGGCGTCCACGGCTACAACGCCCTGGAGGGCACCTTCCTCGGCGGCTGCCTGTTCTCGGGCCGCGCGGCGGGCCGGGCGGCGGCGAAGCAGACCGGCTGAACTCAGCCCTGCAGCAACTCCGCCAGCACCGTGGCGTGGTTCTGCTCCGGCTTCTTGGAGGCCGTCAGCAGCGTCACCGGGCCCTTGCGGACCGACTTCCTGAGGCCGTCGAGCAGTTCGGCGGCCTCAGGAGCCGCGAGCTCCGCCTGGTAGCGGTCCCGGAACTCCTCGTAGGAGCCTTCGTCGGCGTGGAACCAGCGGCGCAGTTCCGTCGACGGCGTGAGGCCCTTCGGCCACTCGTCGATGCGGGCCGCCTCCTTCGCGAGGCCGCGCGGCCAGAGTCGGTCCACCAGCACCCGCAGGCCGTCGTCGGGCTCGGGCGGGTCGTAGATACGGCGTACACGCACGCTCACGGCGGGGCCCTTCTCGGGTTGCGGACGGTCCCGCGAGAGTACTGCGGCGGGTCCGGTCCGCCGGGTGGCGACGCGGCTCGACTTGACCAGAATGAGGGGGAAACCGGCGTGCCGGCGCCCCTAGTCTGTGGGCCGATCGATCACCCGCCACCCCGAGGAGCGCATGTGACGACCCCCCGCCGGCAGACCGCAAGACGCCGCACCGCAGTCCTCCGCCGCGAGGCTGTTCTCGCCACCGTCCCCGTCGCCGTCGCGGCGCTGCTCGGCGCCGCCGGACCGGCCGCGGCCGGCACGACCGGCGCGGCCGGGGCCGGCGACCCCTACTTCCCGCTCAGCGGCAACGGCGGCTATCACGTGAGCCACTACGACCTGACGCTCCGCTACGACACCGCCTCCCGGCACCTGGACGGCAGGGCGGTCCTCACCGCCCGCGCCACCCAGCGGCTCGGCCGCTTCGACCTCGACCTCAAGGGCCTGACGGTCACCGGCGTCACCGTCGACCGCGCCGCCGCCGGCTTCCGCCGCAGCGGCCAGGAACTCGTCGTCACCCCGAGCCACGCCCTGCGCAAGGACCAGAAGTTCCGCATCACGGTCTCCTACCACGGCACCCCCAAGCCGGTCACCGACCCGGACGGCTCCGCCGACGGCTGGATACCCACCGACGACGGGGCGTTCGTCGCGGGTGAGCCCCAGGGCGCGATGACCTGGTTCCCGGCCAACAGCCACCCCAAGGACAAGTCGTCCTACGACTTCACCATCACGGTCCCCGAGGGGCGCACCGCCGTCGCCAACGGAGTCCTGCGCGGGCAGCACACCGCACACGGCCTCACCACCTTCCGCTGGCACGAGGCCGCACCCATGGCCGCCTACCTCGCCACCGCCACCGTCGGCACGTTCAAGGTGGAGCAGTACACCACCCGCGACGGCATCCGGGTCTACAACGCCGTCGACCCCCGCGAAGCGCACGCGTCCGCACCGGTGCTCAAGAAGCTGCCCTCCGTCCTCGCCTGGGAGAGCGGGCTGTTCGGGCCCTACCCCTTCCGCGCCGCGGGTGCGATCGTCGACCACGCCCCGGACGTCGGTTACGCCCTGGAGACCCAGACCCGGCCCGTCTACGACTCGGCGCCCGACCTGACCACCCTCGTCCACGAGAGCGCCCACCAGTGGTTCGGCGACTCCGTCTCGCTGACCTCGTGGAAGGACATCTGGCTCAACGAGGGCTTCGCGACCTACGCCGAGTGGCTCTACAGCGAGCAGCACGGCGGCGACAGCGCCCAGAAGACCTTCGACCACCTCTACGCCCGCCCGGCGACCGACGGCCTGTGGGCCTACCCGGCCGGTGATCCGGGCAGTGGCAAGAACCTCTTCGGCACACCCGTGTACGCCCGCGGCGCCATGGCGCTGCACGAGCTGCGCAAGGCCGTCGGCGACCCGGACTTCTTCCGGATCCTGCGCTCCTGGGCGGCCGCGCACCGCGCCGGGCACGGTACGACGGCCCAGTTCCAGCGGCTCGCGGAGTGTGCGTCCGGAAAGAACCTGGACGGGCTGTTCCACACCTGGCTCTACACCAAGGGCAAGCCGAAGAACGCCTGAACCCTGACGGGTTCCAAACAACTGTCGGCCATGGTCGACCCATGATCCGTCGCAGGACCGCCGTCGCTCTCCTCGCCTCCCCGCCGCTGCTCACCGGCTGCGGCGGCGGAGCCGAGGCGACCGAGCGCCGCACCCCCGCAGGCCGCCCGGCGCCGACCGCCGGCTCCGCACCCCGCCCGGCGCCGACGGCCGGCCCCGCACCGACGGCCCGCACGAAGGAGCTGCTGCGCACCCTGGCCCCGGGCCGGCACCCGGTCGTCGTCATGGGGTACGCCGACCGGCTCGCCCGCCGAGCCGCCTAGGATCCGAACTCGTGTGCGCACATGTGCTGGTCGCCGAGGACGACGAGAAGCAGGCCGAACTCATCCGCCGCTCCCTGCTGGCCGAGGGACACACCGCCACGGTGGTGCACGACGGCGCGGCCGCGCTCGACGCCGCCCGGCGCCTGAGACCCGACCTCGTCGTGCTCGACCTGATGCTCCCGGTGATCGACGGCTTCGGCGTGTGCCGGGTGCTGCGCGGTGAGGCGGAGGACCCGGGCATCCCCGTGGTCATGCTCACGGCCCGCGCCGCCGAGGACGACGTGCTGCTCGGCCTGGAACTGGGCGCCGACGACTACATGACCAAGCCGTACAGCCCGCGCGAGCTGATGGCCCGCATCCGCACGGTCCTCAGGCGCAGCGGGCGCGGCGCGAGCCTCAGGGACGACGACCCCGTCCAACGAGCCGCGGGGATCGACGTCGATCCGGTCCGCCACGAGGTGCGCTGCGACGGGGCGCCGGTCGACTGCACGCCGGCCGAGTTCCAGATCCTGCTCGCCATGACCGCGGAGCCGGACCGGGTCTTCTCGCGGCGGCAACTGCTCCAGTGCACCCGGGGCTTCGACCGGGCCTCCACCGAGCGGGCCGTCGACGTGCACATCATGAACCTGCGCCGCAAGATCGAGGCCGACCCACGGCGGCCCGTCCGCCTGCTGACCGTGTTCGGCGTCGGCTACAAGCTGAGCGGCGCACGGCCGTGAAGCGCCGGACACCGCTGCGCAAACGGCTGCTCGTCCGGCTGCTGTCCGTCTCGGCGCTCATCGCCGTCTGCTCGGTCGCGGCCACCGCCTGGCTCGCGGTGACGACCACCACCAGCGCCCTCAAGGAGGAGCAGGGCCAGGACCTCGCCGCCGACAACAGCATCCTGGCCCGGCTCAGCGGCTACGCGGCCACCCACCCCGACTGGTCGGACGTCCGGCGCACCGTCCACGACCTGGCCCACGAGACCGGTCGGCGGATCGCCCTCACCAGCGCCGACCGCACCCTGGTCGCCGACTCCGCGCCGCGCGGCACCCCACTGCCGCCCCGGCCCGCCGCCACCGTCGACCCCCTGCGCACCGACACCTACACCGAGACCGGGGCCCAGCTCAGCGGCATCGACCCGCGGATCGTCGGCCCGTACCGGGTCACGGCGAAGGAGCGGGACCGGCTGGACGCGCTCGCCGCCAAGCGCAGGGCGTGCTACGAGCGGTTCGGCGTCGACGCCACCGTGGTGCGGACCCCGAGCGGACGTCCCGTGCTCAGCAGCCCGGAGGGCACCGACACCTCCTACGCCGCCCAGAGCTGCGCGGACGGAGAGCTGAACATCCCCACCCCGACCGAAGAGCGGGCCCTGACCGACCTCGCAGGGCTGGCCCGCCCCTGCCTGAAGCAGGCGGGCATCGACTTCGGCGGTCCGCTGTACCTCACCTTCGACCCCAGCGGAAAGGATCCCCTGGGCGCCGGCGATCTGCTCACCAAGTACGCGAAGACACGCAACATCAAGGCCGCCACGCAGGCCGAGCAGCGCTGTGTGCTCGGCGCCCGCCGCACCCAGCTGGAGCCCTATGTCGCCCCGGTGGCCGAGCTGTTCCTCGGCATCGGTGACCAGAATCCCTCCCGCTTCGACATGTCCGCGGCCAACAAGGCCAAGGTGATCGGTGCGGCCGGACTGGTCCTCGCCGTCACCGTCGCCGTGACCGCCGTCGTCGCCGTCCGGCTCGTACGGCCCCTGCGCGCGCTGACCGCGGCCGCACAGCAACCGCCCGAACTGCACGTGCGGGTGCCGGTGACCACCCGGGACGAGACCGGCATCCTCGCCGAGGCGTTCAACGACCTGACCGAGCGCCGCGAGCGCCTGGAGGCCCAGCGCAAGGCCATGGTCAGCGACATCGCCCACGAGCTGCGCAGCCCGCTCACCAACATCCGCGGCTGGCTGGAGGTCGTGCGCGACGGCGTCGTCGCCCCCGATCCCGCCCTGCTCGCCTCGCTGCACGAGGAGTCGCTGGTGCTCCAGCGGATCATCGACGACCTGCAGGATCTCGCGGCCGCCGACGCGGGCACCCTGCGCCTGCACCGCGAGCCGGTCCCGGCCGGCGACCTGCTCGGACAGGTCGCCGCCGCACACCGGGTGGCCGCCGACGCGGCCGGCGTCGCCCTGGTCACCGAGGCCGACGACTCGGCCTGGCTGGAGGCCGACCCGGTACGGATGCGGCAGGCCCTCGGGAACCTGGTCTCCAACGCACTGCGTCACACACCCGCCGACGGCACGGTCACGCTGACCGCCCGCCTGGTGGGCGATGAGGTGGTCCTCACCGTCGCCGACACCGGCGCCGGCATCGCGCCCGAGGACCTCCCGCACGTCTTCGACCGGTTCTGGCGCGCCGAGAAGTCCCGCAGCCGCCGCACCGGCGGCAGCGGCCTCGGCCTGTCGATCGTCCGCCACCTGGTCGCGGCCCACGACGGCACGGCCGAAGCGGCGAGCGAGCCCGGCGAAGGCGCGCTGTTCACCCTGCGGTTGCCCGCGGCGCCGCCGGCGGAGGGATGAGGAACGGCGCCCTGCGCGGGATCAGGGGCGCCGCGCACCCCCACGCCGGTGCAGCGCACGGCGTTCCGTCTCCGTCGTGCCGCCCCAGATGCCGACCGACTGCCCCGCTCCCATGGCCCACTCGAGGCACTGCTCCCGGACCCGGCAGCAGGCGCACACCGCCTTGGCCCGCTGCGTCTGCAGTGTCGCGGGCCCGGTGGTGCCGATCGGGAAGAAGAGGTCGGGGTCCGCGTGGCGGCACGCGGCCAGGTCTCGCCAGTTGCCCATGGAAGTCACCTGCGATCGATGTCGTCCGCGCCCTTGCATCTGTGTAACGCGAGTTCGGGTCACCGTCGAGACGACTGCCAAACAACGGCATCCGGTCACTGCTCGCGCAGGCCCCACGGGGAGCCGTACGCGGTCAGCAGGTCGAGGAACGGACCGGCGGGAAACGCCTCCGGTCCCAGGACGCCCGTGCCCGACCAGGCACCGGTGGCGAGGAGTTCGAGGGCGACGACCGGATTGACCGCCGTCTGCCACACCACCGCCTGGCAGCCGTACTCGGCCATGGACCACTCGTTGTCGACCACGTGATACAGGTACACCTCGCGCGGCGCCCCGTCCTTGGTGCCGCGCACCCAGGTGCCCGCGCACGTCTTGCCCCGCATGCGCTCGCCCAGCGTCGCCGGATCCGGCAGGCACGCGGCGACCACGTCCCGCGGCGAGACGGCGACCGGCCCGTCCGCGCCGGCCACGGTCACGGGCGCGGTGCGGTCGAGCCCCAGCAGGTGCAGCGTCTTCAGCGTCTCGATGAACTCCCGGCCCAGTCCGTACTTGAAGGTGACGCGCCCGGCGCCGACCCAGCGCGGCACCAGCAGCACCTCCTCGTGCTCGACGTTCACGCACTCCACCGGCCCGATGCCCTCCGGAAAGTCGAACACCTCCGGCTCGCTGAACGGAGGCGTGGTGAACCAGCCGCGGCCCTCCTCGTAGACGACCGGCGGGTTCAGGCACTCCTCGATGGTGGTCCAGATGTTGAAGGAAGGCGCGAAGTCGTGGCCGTCGACGGTGAGGTTCGCACCGTCGCGGATGCCGATCTCCTCGATGGTGTCGAAGAGTTCGTCGGCCGCGTACCGCGCGAACACGTCCGACAGCCCGGGCTCCACCCCCATGCCGACCAGGGCGAGCGCACCCGCCTTCTCCCACTCGCCGGCCAGCGCGAACTGCTCGTCGCCCAGCTTGGTGCCGCACTCCTCGTACGGGCGCTCGGGGTGCGCCCGGGACAGCGACATCGCCATGTCCACGTATGTCGCACCGGTCGCGCCTGCCGCCCGGAACAGGGGCATGACGAAGCGCGGGTCGGTGGCGTTGAGCAGGACGTCGCAGCCGTGGCGGGCGAGCAGCCCGGCCACGGCGTCCTCGTCGCCCGCGTCGACGCGCTCGGCGCGGAACCGGTCCCCGGCGTCGCCTAGCGCCGCGACGGCCGCCTCGGCCCG
>NZ_JBFAET010000050.1:0-52742 GCF_040642095.1 Streptomyces sp. NPDC020362 | reverse complement strand
CCCCGCGGCCCTGCGGGCGCCGCGCGTCGACAAGGCTCCCGCGTGCGGTCACCGTCGCGGGCGGGTCCGCCCGGCGGACCCGGGCGACGGGGGCACAGTGCGGTGCTCCCGGGCCCGGACCGCCGGGCGAACGTGCGTCCAGCGTTCCGTGGAACGCTGATGTGACACTGATGCCGGTCTGATCGGGTGCGCGGTGCGCTTTCGACGGCTCGGCTCAGGCGGCCGCCCCGGTGCGCAGCCGCTCGTCGAGGGCGCGCACGACCGTGTCGGCGGCCTCGGCGACCGCCTCGTCGTCGGGTGCGCCGATGACGGCCATCAGCTGCTCGACCATGGCGTGCTGGAGTTCTTCGGTGGACTGGCTCATGTCGTGCTCTCCTGTCGGTGACGAGGGATCAGAAGGCGTTGCAGGCGCGGAAGACGTGGGCGAAGCCGGGCAGTGAGGCCTGCGGTCCGTCGAAGGCGACGTACTCGGGAATCAGCACGTCGGGGGCCCACTTCTGCTTGTACGACAGCTGCGTCTGCGCCGGGTACAGGGCCGCGCCCTCGGCCCACAGGGCGTGCATCAGCCACTGGAACGCGGGGCTGTGGCCGTCGAGTTCGTGGCTCGCGTCCAGGCCGGTGAACGGCGTGAACCCGAAGTGCAGCCACTCGACGCCCTCGGCCCGGAACACCTCGATGGCGTGCGCGTTGATGGCCTCCATCAGGCCCGGGGAGCCCTCGGGGATGCGACGGCTGAGGTCGTGCATCCAGCCGGCCCTGCTGCCGTAGACCGGCGAGTACGAGATGTACGCGACCGGGGCTCCGTCGATGCTGCCGACGAAGAGCCGGCGGTGGGCCTGGGCGGCGCCGCCGATCTGGCCGACGAGGAACTCCAGTTGCTGGGCGCCGCCCTTGGAACCGAGCCAGGCCCGGTCGATGGTGTCGATGGCGTCCTGCACCTCGGAGGCGTCGGCCTCCTTGATCACGAGGCCGTTGCGCAGCGCGCGGGAGATCTTGTTGCGCAGCTGCATGAACTTGGTGCCGCGCAGGGTGAACTCGGCGAGGCCCACGGCCCAGGAGGCGCCGACCTGGTTGACGGTGAAGCCGAGCCGGGCGTAGCGCTCGGCGTCGGCGCGCTGCAGCTGGACGCCGACCAGGGTGAGGCCCTCGGCGCGGACGTGGCTGCGGAAGGCGTCGAGGAGGGTGCCGTAGTCCTGCTCGGCGGCGAAAGGGCCGCCGAACTGCACGGCGAAGCGGCCGGTGCGGCGGTAGACGACGACACCGTCCGCACCCGGGACGGTGAACGTACTGTTTCCGCTGTTGAGCGTCAGGAACGAACTCGGGTTCTCGCTTGCCGTGTGGGTGCGTATGGCGTCGAGAACCGGGCTGTTCGTGACGGTTTCGGTGGTGGTCGCGGTCATTCCCGTACCCCTTTCGGGAGCGTTTTCCAACGAGGGGAGTACAGCACCGAGTGGACGTCCTGGAAAAGGGCCGAAAGGAATTCATTGCCTGCGTCAGAAGCGTGTCAGCATTCCGTCAGCGGGTGCTGCCACTGTGGTTCTCGTGAACGGCGCGGTAATCCCGGAGCCGGGAGCGAGGAGAGGTGCCCGGAGTGGCTGATCGGGGACCATGAGCACGCCTCTAGGTCGGGCCCGCAAGGGCCCACGCAGGTTCAAATCCTGCCCTCTCCGCCACCGGCGGAGCGCTGGCCGGAGCATCGTCGGACCGGAATTCCGTGCACGGTGACCTCTGATTCACCGACCCACCGCACGGAATGCACCAACCCATACCGGGACTGCGCCGAAGGCGACTCAGTACCGGATTCCCAGGAACCGCCGGCGCCCCCCGTCCCGGCGGAGCAACCGCCCCGGCGGGCCGTCCAGGAGTCGAGCCCGCCGGGGCGCGGCGCGTTCGGTCACTCTTTATTTCACCGCTGCGCAACCAGAAAGAAACATCTCGCCAAGGAATTGCCACCAAGGGGGGAAGACATGCTGAGGTTCAGCATTCTCGGGGCACTTCAGATACTCACCACGGTCGGCCCGGCGGACATCTCCGGCGATCTGCAGCGCACTCTGGTGCAGACCCTGCTGGTCAGCGAGGGCCAGCCGGTCTCCGGGGAGAGCCTGGCCGAGGAGATGTGGGGGGACGCCGCCCCCGACCACCAGGCCAACGCCTTGCAGGCGCACGTCAGCCGCTTACGCCGGCGGCTGCGCGACCTGGAGCCGGACCGGCCGGCCTCCCGGCTGACGATCCACCCGTCCGGCTACCGGCTGAGCGTGGGCGAGGGCGAGCTGGACGCGGCCGAGTTCATCCGCGCGGTGCGGCTCGCAGAATCCGCCGGACCGGACGACGCCGTCCACACCGCGGGACTGCTGCGCGAGGCGCTGGCGATGTGGCGCGGCCCGGTCTTCGGCGGGTTCGCGGCCGGGACCCTGTGCCAGCTGGCGGGCGCCCGGCTGGAGGAGTACCGGATGCGGGCCATGGAGCTGCGCTTCGACGCCGAACTGCGGCTCGGCCGGCACGCCCCCGTCCTCGCCGAGCTGGCCGAGGCACACACCAACCACCCTTTGCGGGAACGATTCTGCGAGCAGCTGATGATCGCCCTGTACTGCTCGGGACGGCAGGCCGACGCCCTGGACGTGTTCCGCCGGATGCGCCGCCTCCTCGACGACGAGCTGGGCATCCAGCCCTCCCCCGCGCTGCGCCGGGTCGAGAACGCGATCCTCGCCCACGATCCCGCCCTGACCGGCGACCTCCACCTCCAGCCCGTCTGACGTGCGGCCGGGCCGGTGCGCGTAAGCGGTCCGTCAGCCACCGGTCAGCAGGCCTTGTCACGCTCGACGGGCCAGCGGAACGCGAACACCGGCGGAACCCGACGGGCGTCGGCCGGCTCGGCACGACCGCCGTCGGCACGGTGTGGACCGTGCCGCAGGCGGCCGTCGTGGCGGCGTGCGCCTCGCTCCGGACGAGCGGACCGCGCCGGCTCACCAACCGAGGTTCCATCACTTCACCCACCCAGGGGGAGACATGAGGTCCCGCGTCGAGGAACTGGCCGGCATACGCGAACGCGTACTCGCCGGCCCGAGCGCCAGGGCGACCGCCGCCCAGCAGGCCAAGGGCAAGCTCACCGTGCGCGAACGGATCGGCCTGCTCCTCGACGAGGGCTCGTTCCACGAGGTCGAGCCGCTGCGCCGGCACCGGGCGACCGGCTTCGGGCTGGAGGAGAAGAAGCCGTACACCGACGGCGTCGTCACCGGCTGGGGCACGGTCGAGGGCCGGACCGTCTTCGTCTACGCGCACGACTTCCGGATCTTCGGCGGCGCCCTCGGCGAGGCCCACGCCACGAAGATCCACAAGATCATGGACATGGCCATCGCGGCGGGCGCGCCCCTGGTCTCCCTCAACGACGGTGCGGGCGCCCGCATCCAGGAGGGGGTCACCGCCCTGGCGGGCTACGGCGGCATCTTCCGGCGCAACACGGCCGCGTCCGGGGTCATCCCGCAGATCAGCGTGATGCTCGGCCCGTGCGCCGGGGGCGCCGCCTACAGTCCCGCGCTCACCGACTTCGTCTTCATGGTCCGCGAGACGTCCCAGATGTTCATCACGGGCCCGGACGTGGTGAAGGCCGTCACCGGCGAGGAGATCACCCAGAACGGCCTGGGCGGCGCCGACGTCCACGCGGAGACCAGCGGTGTGTGCCACTTCGCCCACGACGACGAGGAGACCTGCCTGGAGGAGGTCCGGTACCTGCTGTCCCTCCTCCCCCGCAACAACCGGGAGACCCCGCCCGCGGTGCCCTGCGACGACCCGGCCGACCGCCGCTGCGAGGCGCTCGCCGACCTGGTGCCGGTCGACGGCAACCGGCCCTACGACATGGCCGGGGTCATCGAGGAGGTCGTCGACGACGGCGAGTACCTGGAGGTGCACCAGCGCTGGGCGCGCAACATCATCTGCGCGCTGGCCCGCCTGGACGGCCAGGTCGTCGGGATCGTCGCCAACCAGCCGCAGGCCCTGGCCGGCGTGCTGGACATCGAGGCGTCCGAGAAGGCGGCCCGCTTCGTGCAGATGTGCGACGCGTTCAGCATCCCGATCGTCACCCTGCTCGACGTGCCCGGATTCCTGCCGGGCGTCGGCCAGGAGCACGGAGGCATCATCCGGCACGGCGCGAAGCTGCTGTACGCCTACTGCGACGCGACCGTCCCCCGGATCTCCCTGATCCTGCGCAAGGCCTACGGCGGTGCCTACATCGTCATGGACTCCCAGTCGATCGGCGCCGACCTCACCTACGCCTGGCCCACCAACGAAATCGCCGTGATGGGCGCGGAGGGCGCCGCAAACGTCATCTTCCGCCGCCGGATCGCCGAGGCCGACGACCCGGAGGCCAAGCGGGCCGAGCTGGTCAAGGAGTACAAGGCCGAGCTGATGCACCCGTACTACGCGGCCGAGCGCGGTCTGGTGGACGACGTCATCGACCCGGCCGAGACCCGGTCCACCCTCATCGCCGCACTGGCGATGCTCCGCTCCAAGCACGCCGAGCGCCCCGCCCGCAAGCACGGCAATCCCCCTCAGTGACGGAGGTCCCGATGTCCCCCACAGCCCCCGCGTCCCTCACCGCCCCCATCCGCGTCGAGAAGGGCGAAGCCACGGACGAGGAGCTGGCCGCGATCGCGGTGCTGCTGCTCAGCCGCAGTGCCCTGGCCGGGAACGGCGCCGAGGCCGTGTCCCCCGGCACCACCTCCTGGCGACCGCACGCCTTCCACGCTCCGCACAGCTGGCAGCGTTCCTGACGCCTCACGGCCGCACACGGGACGGCCCGGCACCGACCGGTGTGCCGGGTCACCGGGCGGACACGGGCACCTCACTGCTGGGTCAGCTTCACGTCCTGGTCCTTGACGGCGTGGAAGGCCGGCAGCAGCAGGAGGTCGCCGGGACGCAGTTCCGTGATCGTGGCCTGCACATGCACCTTTCCGGCCTTGATGGGGTTCGGCGTGATCCTGCCCGAGTTCTCCCAGCGGTGTTCGGCTCCGTCGCACCGGGCGACGCTGCCGCCGATGCCGTGCTGCACGCCGGGTTCGTCCTGCCCGACCGAGGAGCTGACGAAGGCCGGCCCGGTGGTCCCGGTGCAGCGGTAGGTGCCGGACAGGGTGATGGTGCCGTCCGGGGCGATACGGCCGGCCGGGTCGACGCTCACGGTCTCGGTCTCGGCCGGGTCGGCGGCGGCCGGGCCGACGGCGGTCCACAGCAGGGCCGTGGCGCCGAACACGGCGGCGAGGGCGGGGCGTACAGGCATGGGATATCTCCCGGTTCCGTGGGGTGGGGCCTCCACTGGTACCGGGTGGCCGCGGCGCCGGACGTGACCGTCACTCCATCGGTGGCGCGTCATGGAACCGTCCGGGAGTTGTCCGCAAGTTGTCACGCTTCACCGCAGGCGGTTCCGGGCCGTTCACGACAGGAGGATGGTCTGGGTATGCCGGGCGGCGGCCGATCCCGCCGACCCGCCTCACATCCGATGTGGAGGTGCGCCATGTGCTGCTACCGAACCTCGTGCCCCGCGTCCGACGCCGGTACCCCGCACCCCGTGGCCGCCCGCCCCGAGCAGGGCTGGACCCTGCTGTGCGACGGCTCGATCGTCTTCGACGACACCGGGGAGCTGCACCCGGACGGCAGTGTGGTCCCGCCGCGCCGGGTCCCGGCCGAGCGGCTCGCCGTGGCGGCCTGACACCGGCTACGGCAGCACCGCGAAGCCGTCCAGCTCCACCAGCGCCTGCTCGTCCCACAGCCGTACGACCTCCACGACGGCCATCGCGGGATAGTCGCGTCCGGCCAACCTGTGCCAGATCCGGCCCAGTTGGCGGGCGTGGAGGCGGTAGTCGGCGACGTCGGTGGCGTAGACGGTGACCCGGGCGAGGTCGGCGGGGGTGCCGCCGGCCGCGCCGAGCGCGGTGAGCAGGTTGGCGAGCGCCTTCTCGAACTGCTCGGGCAGTGTGGCGCCGGTGACCTTGCCGTCGGTGTCGAGGGCCGTCTGACCCGCCAGGAAGACCACGCGGGAGCCGGCCGCGACGACGGCGTGCGAGAAGCCCGTGGGCGGGGACAGCTCGGGCGGGTTGATGCGCTCGGTCGTCACCGGGCCTCCCCGTTGCGTGACATGGCGTACAACTCCTTGGCGATGATGCCCCGTTGGACCTCGCTCGCACCCTCGTAGATCCGTGGGGCGCGGACCTCGCGGTAGAGGTGTTCGAGGAGGTGGCCGCGACGCAGGGCGCGGGCGCCGTGCAGCTGGACAGCGGTGTCGACGACGTACTGCGCGGTCTCGGTGGCGAGCAGCTTGGCCATCGCGGCCCGCCCCGGCACACCGGGGGCGCCGTCGTCGTACGCGGTCGCCGCCGCGTACACCATCAGCCGGGCCGCCTCGGTGCGCAGGGCCATCTCGGCGACCTGGTGGGCGACGGCCTGGAGGTCCATCAGCTTGCCGCCGAAGGCGTCCCGCCCGCGGGTGTGTTCCAGGGTGGCGTCCAGCGCCGCCTGGGCCATGCCGACGGCGAAGGCCCCGACGCTGGGCCGGAAGAGGTTGAGGGTGCCCATCGCGACGGCGAAACCGCGGTCGGTCTCGCCGAGTACGTCGTCCGCGGTGACGGGTACGGCGTCGAAGCCGAGGGCGCCGATGGGGTGCGGCGAGATCATCTCCAGGGCGGAGCCGGTGAGTCCGGGCCGGTCGGCGGGGACGAGGAAGGCGGTCACCCCGCGGGCTCCGGCGCCGGGGGTGGTGCGCGCGAAGACGGTGTAGAAGTCGGCCTCGGGGGCGTTGGAGATCCAGCACTTGGCCCCGGTGAGCCGCCAGCCGTCGGTGCCGTCCGGCTCGGCGGCGAGGGCGAGGGCGGCCGCGTCCGAGCCCGCCTCCGGCTCGCTCAGCGCGAACGCGGCCACCGCGCTGCCGTCGGCCACCCGGGGCAGCCAGCGCTCGCGCTGGGCGGCGCTGCCGTGCGCGTGCACCGGGTGGGCGCCCAGGCCCTGGAGGGCGAGCGCGGTCTCGGCCTCGGTGCAGTCCTGGGCCAGGGACTCCCGCATCAGGCACAGATCCAGGGCACCGGAGGTGAACAGGCGGGCGAGCAGCCCGAGGTGGCCGAGTTCGGCGAGCAGCGGCCGGTTGACGCGGCCCGGCTCGCCCTTGTCGGCGAGCGGGCGCAGCCGTTCGGCGGCCATGGAGCGCAGCTCGGCACACCAGGCGACCTGCTCCGGTTCGAGTGAGAATGCGGTCATCTGCCGGTCCTCCCTCCGAGACGGACCGTCGTGATCCGCTCTCGTCACCCTCCGACGTTATCGCGCACAGTTGACTGCCGTCACCAACACGATACGCTCGATGTGCGAGCCCACCAGGACGCCCGTGGTCATCAGGACGCCCGTCTCGACGCTTGTCACGGCAAGGGGGCGAACGAACCGCCATGCATGTCTCGGCCCACGTCGACACCTTCGCGCGCGACCATCTGCCTCCGCCGGACGAGTGGCCCCGGCTGTGCTTCGACCTGCCGGAGCTGAACTACCCCGAACGGCTCAACTGCGCCGCCGAACTCCTCGGCCACGCCGACGCCGCCCGCCCCGTCTTCCACACCCCGGACGGCCCCGCCTGGACCTACGGCGAGCTGCGCGCCCGCGTCGACCGCATCGCCCATGTCCTCACCGGTGACCTGGGCGTCGTACCGGGCAACCGGGTCCTGCTGCGCGGCCCCACCACCCCCTGGCTCGCCGCATGCTGGCTGGCCGTGCTGAAGGCGGGCGCGGTCGCGGTCACGGTGCTGGCCCAGCAGCGCCCGCACGAGCTGGCCACGGTGTGCGAGATCGCCCAGGTCCGGTACGCGCTGTGCGACATCCGGGCCGTGGACGACCTGGCGAAGGCCGAGACACCCGGGCTGCGCATCACGACGTACGGCGGTGACGGCCCCGACGACCTGCTGCGCCGTCCGGCGCCCGGCACCCCGTTCGCCGCGGTCGACACCGCCGCGGACGACATCGCCCTGATCGCGTTCACCTCCGGCACCACCGGCCGCCCGAAGGGCTGCATGCACTTCCACCGGGACGTGCTGGCCATAGCCGACACCTTCTCCCGGCACGTGCTGCGCCCCCACGCGGACGACGTCTTCACCGGCAGTCCCCCGCTCGGCTTCACCTTCGGCCTCGGCGGACTGGTGATCTTCCCGATGCGGGCCGGTGCCAGCTCCCTGCTCCTCGAACACGCCGGCCCCCGGCAGCTGCTGCCCGCGATCGCCGAGCACCGGGTCTCGGTCCTGTTCACCGCGCCGACGGCCTACCGGGCGATGCTCGACGAGCTGACCGGACACGACATCTCGTCGCTGCGGCGCTGCGTGTCGGCCGGCGAGAACCTGCCCGCAACCACCTGGCGGGCCTGGCACGAGCGCACCGGTCTGCGCATCATCAACGGCATCGGCGCCACCGAGCTGCTGCACATCTTCATCTCCGCGGCCGACGAACGGATCAGACCCGGCACGACGGGCGTCCCTGTGCCGGGCTGGCAGGCGCGTGTGCAGGACGCGACCGGCAAGGAGGTACCGGACGGCGAGCCGGGCCTCCTCGCGGTCCGCGGCCCGGTCGGCTGCCGCTACCTCGCCGACCCCCGGCAGCGGCAGTACGTGCGCGGCGGCTGGAACGTCACCGGCGACACCTACGTCCGCGAGAGCGACGGCTACTTCCGCTATGTGGCCCGCGCCGACGACATGATCATCTCGTCCGGGTACAACATCGCCGGACCGGAGGTCGAGGACGCGCTGCTGCGCCACCCGGACGTGGTCGAGACGGCGGTGATCGGACGGCCCGACGAGGCGCGCGGCCAGGTGGTGGTGGCGTACACCGTGCTCCGGGACGGCGCCCGGCGCGACCCCGAGGCCCTGCGCGCCTTCCTCACCTCGCAACTGGCGCCCTACAAATGCCCGCGCGAGTTCGTCTTCCTCGACGCACTCCCCCGCACGGCCACCGGCAAGCTGCAGCGGTTCCGTCTGCGCACCCAAGGTGACCAGCAGTGATGCCGACGACCTAAAATGATCAACGTGTCCGAGCAGCACGCCCCCAGGTCCCTCATCGTCACGCTCTACGGGGCGTACGGCCGCTCCATGCCCGGCCCGGTGCCCGTCGCCGAACTGATCCGGCTCCTGGCCGCGGTCGGCGTGGACGCGCCGTCCGTGCGGTCCTCGGTGTCCCGGCTCAAACGGCGCGGCCTGCTGCTGCCGGCCCGCACCGAGACCGGCGCGGCCGGCTACGGACTCTCCGCCGAGGCACGCCAGTTGCTGGACGACGGCGACCGCCGCATCTACGCCACGGCGCCCCCCGGGGACGAGGGCTGGGTCCTCGCGGTCTTCTCCGTCCCCGAGTCGGAGCGGCAGAAGCGGCACGTGCTGCGCTCCCGGCTGGCCGGTCTGGGCTTCGGCACGGCGGCGCCCGGGGTGTGGATCGCCCCGGCCCGCCTCTACGAGGAGACCCGGCACACCCTGGGCCGCCTGCACCTGGACCCGTACGTGGACTTCTTCCGCGGCGAGCACCTCGGCTTCGCCCCCACCCCCGAGGCCGTCGCCCGGTGGTGGGACCTGACGGCGATCGCCAAGGAACACGAACGCTTCCTGGACGCGCACGCCCCCGTCCTGCACGCCTGGCAGCACCGCACGGACACCCCGCCCGAGGAGGCCTACCGCGACTACCTCCTCGCGCTGGACTCCTGGCGCCACCTCCCGTACTCCGACCCCGGCCTCCCCGCCCCCCTCCTCCCGGCCGACTGGCCCGGCGTCCGCTCGGCGGAGGTGTTCCGCACCCTGCACGCGCGGCTGCGGGACGCGGGGGCGGAGTTCGTGGGGGTGTGAGGAGGCCCAGGGTCCGGGTCGGTCACACACAGAAGGAGCAGTAGAGCCGCCCGTCGGCCGCCTTGGCCCGGCGGGCCATTCCGACGAACGTGCGGACGTGGTCCTCCGCGTCCAGGTAGTCGGCGAAGCGGATCTCCTCGATGTCCAGCCACTGGAGCGCGAGCATGGGCACCGCGTCCTCGGTGACCCCGGCGAGTGTGTCGAGCCAGCTCTCGGGAAGCTCCTGGAGGACGAGACCGCTGTCCCAGGGGTACGCCGTGCCGGGCGCGGGCTGCCGGCCGTAGGGCCACTCCTCCGGGTCGGGCCAGACCAGTTCCGGATCCACGACGCTGCCGAACGGTATGCCCGCGGCGAAGGAGACCAGCTTGCCCAGCACGAGGTTCGGGTCCAGGCGCTTCACCTCCAGCCGGTCCGCGCACTCCTTGTCCAGCGACCCTCCCTTCAGCCAGTCCCCGTCCGGGCCGATGGCCCAGTCGACCGCCGTGGCCCGGTCGGCCGCCCAGAAATAGTCGTACAGCGTGCTCATGGTCTCTCCGTCGTCTCGCCGTCTCGCACGCGAGTACAGCAGACGGGCCTCAGCCGCCGAGCGTCAGGCGGGGCTTGGGGGCGTCGGTGCGGCCGGTCTGGGGGCGGCGGCTGCCTGCCCGGTAGGGCGCGGGCCAGACCACTGCGGGACCTTCGTAGCCCTGCTCGGCGGCCGCGTGCAGGGTCCAGTGCGGGTCGTACAGGTGCGGGCGGGCGAGGGCGCACAGGTCGGTGCGCCCGGCCAGGATCAGGGAGTTGACATCGTCCCAGGAGGAGATGGCGCCGACCGCGATCACCGGGATGCCCGCCGCGTTGCGGATGCGGTCGGCGAACGGTGTCTGGTACGAACGGCCGAACTCGGGCTGTTCCTCGGCCACCACCTGTCCGGTGGACACGTCGATCGCGTCGGCGCCGTGCGCGGCGAACGCCCGGGCGATCTCCACCGCGTCCTCGGCCGTGGTGCCGCCCTCGCTCCAGTCGGTGGCGGAGATCCGGACGGTCATGGGCCGTTCGTCCGGCCACACCCCGCGCACCGCGTCGAAGACCTCCAGCGGGAACTTCAGCCGCTTGTCCAGCGAGCCGCCGTAGGCGTCGGTGCGGTGGTTGGTGAGCGGGGACAGGAAGCCGGAGAGCAGGTAGCCGTGGGCGCAGTGCAGTTCGAGCAGGTCGAAGCCGGACCGGGCGGCCCGCCAGGCGGCCGCGGCGAACTGCTCGCGGATGTCGGTGAGCTGGGCGCGGGAGAGCTCGCGCGGGGTCTGGCTGCCCTGTCCGTACGGCAGTGGAGAGGCGGCCACCAGCGGCCAGTTGCCGTCGGGCAGCGGCTCGTCCATGCCCTCCCACATCAGCCTGGTCGAGCCCTTGCGGCCGGAGTGCCCGAGCTGCACGCCGATCGCCGTACCGGGTGCCTGGGCGTGCACGAAGTCGGTGATCCGCTTCCAGGCCTCGCCCTGGCGTCCGGTGTAGAGGCCGGTGCAGCCGGGCGTGATCCGGCCCTGCTCGCTCACGCACACCATCTCGGTCATCACCAGCCCCGCCCCGCCGAGGGCACGGGAGCCGAGGTGGACGAGGTGGAAGTCACCGGGGACGCCGTCCACGGCCGAGTACATGTCCATCGGGGACACGACGACCCGGTTGCGCAGGGTCAGTCCGCGCAGCCGGAACGGCGTGAACATCGGGGGCGTGCCGGACGGGCAGCCGGACTCGCGCTCGACGGCCTCCGTGAAGCGGGCGTCGCGCAGCCGGAGGTTGTCATGGGTGACGCGGCGGCTGCGGGTGAGCAGGTTGAAGGCGAACTGGCCCGGCGGCTGTTCGAGATACAGCCGCAGGTTCTCGAACCATTCGAGGCTCGCCCGGGCGGCGCGCTGGGTGGAGGCGACGACGGGTCTGCGCTCCTCCTCGTAGGCGGCCAGTGCCGACGGGACGTCGGGCTGCTCCTCCAGGCACGCCGCCAGCGCGAGCGCGTCCTCCACGGCGAGCTTGGTGCCGGAGCCGATGGAGAAGTGGGCGGTGTGGGCGGCGTCGCCGAGGAGGACGACGTTGCCGTGCGACCAGTGCGCGTTGACCACCGTGCGGAAGGTGGTCCAGGCGGACTTGTTGGAGCGCAGGGGGCGTCCGCCGAGGGCCTCCGCGAAGATCTTGGCGCAGCGCTCCACCGACTCGGCCTCGTCCAGGTCCTCGAAGCCTGCCGCCCGCCAGACCTCCTCGCGCATCTCGACGATGACGGTGGAGGCGCCGGCCGCATAGGGATAACCGTGCAGCTGCATCACGCCGTGCTCGGTCTCGGCGATCTCGAAGCGGAAGGCGTCGAAGGCGAAGTCGGCGGCGAGCCAGATGTAACGGCAGCGATGCGCGGCCACCTGCGGGCGGAACACCTCGGCGTAGGCCGCCCGGGTGGTGCTGTTGACTCCGTCGGCGGCGATGACGAGGTCGTGGGTCGCCGAGAGCTGCTCGGGGTCCGGTGCCTCGGTGCGGAAGCGGAGCTCCACGCCGAGGGTGCGACAGCGCTCGTGCAGGATCTCCAGGAGGCGTTTCCTGCCGAGTGCGGCGAAGCCGTGTCCGCCGGAGGTCCGGCAGGTTCCCCGGTGTGTGATGTCGATGTCGTCCCAGCGGACGAAGTCGCGTTGCAGTGCCTCGTAGACCACGGGGTCGGCGTGCTCGATGCCGCCGAGGGTCTCGTCGGAGAGGACCACTCCGAAGCCGAAGGTCACGTCGGGGGCGTTGCGTTCCCAGACGGTGATCTCCCTGGCGGGGTCGAGCCGTTTCAGGAGCGCCGCGGCGTAGAGGCCGCCCGGGCCGCCGCCGATGATCGCGATGCGTTGGGGGTGGCCTGCGTCGTTCTGCGGGTGCGGGTGCGTTGCGGCTCGTCGCGCAGTTCCCCGCGCCCCTGAGGTCGGCACAGTAGGTCACCTCCCCCGCCACTTCGGCGGGCGCTTTTCCGTGAACGCCGCGTGGAACTCCGCGTAGTCCTCGCCGTTCATCAGCAGGGCCTGGGTCGAGGCGTCCAGTTCCACCGATGCGGCCAGGGGCATGTCCAGCTCGGCCGTCAGCAGGGCCTTCGTCTGGGCGTACGCCAGGGCCGGGCCGTCGGCCAGGCGGCGGGCCAGGGCGGCGGCCGCCTCGTCCGCGCCGCCCTCCTCGGTCAGCTCGCTGATCAGGCCGATCCGCTCGGCCTCGGGCGCGCGTACCGGCTCGCCGAGCATCAGCAGGCGGGTGGCGTGGCCGAGGCCGACCACCCTGGGCAGCAGGTAGGCCGCCCCCATGTCGCCGCCGGACAGGCCGACGCGCGTGAAGAGGAAGGCGAACCGCGCCGAGGGGTCCGCGACCCGGAAGTCGGAGGCGAGGGCGAGTACGGCGCCCGCGCCGGCCGCCACGCCGTGCACGGCGGCGATCACCGGGAACGGGCATTCCCGGATCGCGCGAACCACCTGCCCGGTCATCCGGTTGAAGTCGAGCAGCTGGGCGGTGTCCAGGGCGAGGGTGGCACCGATGATCTCGTCCACGTCGCCGCCGGAGCAGAAGCCGCGCCCCTCGCCGGCCAGCACCAGGGCGCGGACCGACCGCTCCCGGGACAGCTCGGCGAGCAGGTCGCGCAGGTCGGCGTAGGCACCGAAGGTGAGGGCGTTGAGTTTGGCGGGGCGGGCCAGGGTGATGGTGGCGACCCCGTCGGCGAGCTCGACCCGCAGGTGTTCCCACTCGGGGGTACGGGCGGCGGAGCCGGTGAAGGGACTCATGACGTGCGGCCTCCTAGGGGGGCGGTGCCTCACGTTGCGCTGTCCCATGACGCTATCACTTGTTTGTGACTGTCGTCACGAGGGCGCGACAGCAGCCTGCCGGGACGGCCGGGTCCCGTCACGCGCGTCACCGATCGTCCACAGCGCGGTAACAGTGGGGACGGCCGTGCGAGGCGGGGCGCTGTCCGGGGTAAGCCGCCCGGTACCGGGGCGGAAGGTCCCGGGCGGCACCCGACGACGGCCTCCGTGGCCGGGCCCGTACCATTCCTACAGCTGAAAGCAGGACATCCTGCTCCATGAACGGACTCGCCTTGCACGAACGCCCCGCCGAATCGGCCTCCTGGCGCATCGCACTGCCGCACACCACCGCGGCCGTGCCCGTGGCGCGTGCCCTGGTGCGGACGGCTCTCGCCGAGGTGGAGCACGCGGCGTGCAGCGACACCGCCGAGCTGCTCACGGCCGAGCTGGTCGCCAACGCGGTGGAGCACACCGCGGGGCGCGGCCCGATAGAGCTGGTGGTGGAGCTGCAGCCCAGCGGCTGCCAGGTCGAGGTGCACGACCCGGACCCGGCGCCACCCGGCCATCTGACCCGTCCGGTGATCGAGCAGCCCGACCCCTGGCAGGAGGGAGGGCGCGGTCTGCTGCTGATCCGCGCCCTCAGTTCGTCCTGTGGTCACCGCCCCACCCCGTCGGGCAAGGCGGTGTGGTTCAGACTGCCTGCAATTCCTGCTCAGCGGCGTCCGGCGTGACCTCGCGGGACGCCTTGGCCAGCGTGGAGTGCCGGCGCCCGTAGGCGACGTAGATCAGCAGTCCCACCGCGAGGAACACCGCGAACTGGATCCAGGTCTGCCAGCCGGTCTCGTACATCAGGTAGAGGCAGAAACCGACGCCGAGCAGCGGGCCGACGGGGTAGAGCGGCACCCGGAAGCTGCGGGCGAGGCCCGGCTCGCGGCGGCGCAGCGCGATCACGACGATGTTGACGACGGCCATGATGGCGAGCGTGCCGATGGTGCACAGGTTCATCACGGCGTCCAGGGAGGCGAAGGCCGCCGGGACCGCGAAGACCACCGCGACGATCAGCGTGCCGGCGACCGGGGTGGAGGTCCGCGGCGACACCTTCTCGAAGACGCGCGGGATCAGGCCGTCCCGGGACATCGACATCAGGATGCGGGTCTGGCCGTACATCACGGCGAGGACGACGGATGCGATGGCGACGACCGCGCCGAAGGCGATGACCCCGCCGCCGACGGCGGAGCCGGTGACCTCGTTGACGACGTACGACAGCGCCGCGGGGCGGCCGGCGACCTGGTCGCCGCCGATGGCGCCGATCGCGGCGACCGCGACCGCGCAGTACAGGAGGGTGACCAGGCCCATGCAGACGAGGATCGCCACGGGGATGTCCCGGCGCGGGTTCTTCGCCTCCTCGCCGGCCGTGGTGATCGCGTCGAAGCCGATGTAGGAGAAGAACGCGGCGGTGGTGCCCGCGCCGATGCCGCCGAGGCCGGCCGGGGAGAACGGGGTGAGGTTGCCGTCCTTGAAGGCGCTGTAGCCGATGGCGCAGAAGGCGAGCAGGATGACGAGCTTCACGGCGGCCATGGCGGCGGTGGCCCGGGCGCTCTCGCGCACCCCGCGCACCAGCAGCACGGAGGCCATCGCGATGACGATCACGGCGGGGAGGTTCACGACCCCGCCGTCGCCCGGACCGGCGGACAGCGCCTGCGGGAGCTGCCAGCCGGTGAGGCTGTGCAGGAGTTCGTTGACGTACTGGCTCCAGCCGACCGCGACGGCCGAGATGGAGATGCCGTACTCCAGCAGCAGGCACCAGCCGACCAGGAAGGCGGTGGACTCGCCGAGGCCCGCGTAGGCGAAGGAGTAGGAGGACCCGGAGACCGGGATCGCGCCGCCCAGCTCGGCGAAGGACAGGGCGGTGAAGACGCAGGTGATCGCGGCGAGGACGAAGGAGACCACGACGGCCGGGCCGGCCTGGGCGACGGAGTCGGACAGACCGACGAAGATGCCGGTGCCGACGATGGCGCCGACGCCGAAGCAGATGAGCTGGAAGAGGCCCATCGTGCGCTTGAGACCGTGGCCCTCACGGTCCGCGCCGGATTCGGCTATCAGCGCGCCAGGGGACTTGATGCGGGGAGCGGGCATGCGGGTGGTGCTCGTTTCTGGTGGTGCGGGCGACCATCGGTGGGTCGCAATGGCGGCCTCGGCCGGGGTGGTGCCGGGCCGCCGGTCAGGATAAGGCCTGGTGAGGCAGGTCAGACAATGCTGTGTGACGCAGGCCGGGCGAGGGTGGCCACGAGGATCGCCTTGATCGTGTGCATCCGGTTCTCCGCCTCGTCGAAGACGACGGAGTGCTCGGACTCGAACACCTCGTCGGTGACCTCCAGCTCGGTCAGTCCGTGCCGCTCGTGGATCTCGCGGCCGACGGCGGTGCCGAGGTCGTGGAAGGCCGGCAGGCAGTGCAGGAACTTCACCCGGTCGTTGCCGGTGGCGCGGAGCACGTCCATGGTCACGGCGTAGGGGCCGAGCAGGGCGATCCGCTCGTCCCAGACCTCCTTCGGCTCGCCCATCGACACCCAGACGTCGGTGGCGATGAAGTCGGCCCCGCGCACGCCCTCCTTCACGTCGTCGGTGAGCGTGATCCGGGCGCCGGAGGCGGTGGCGAGCTGCCGGGCCAACTCGATGATCGTCTCGTCCGGCCACAGCAGCCGGGGCGCGACGATGCGGACGTCCATGCCGAGCAGCGCGCCGGTGACCAGGTAGGAGTTGCCCATGTTGTAGCGGGCGTCGCCGAGGTAGGCGAAGGCGACCCGGGTCAGCGGCTTGTCGGTGTGCTCGGTCATGGTGAGCACGTCGGCGAGCATCTGGGTGGGGTGCCACTCGTCGGTGAGGCCGTTGTAGACGGGGACCCCGGCGTAGGTGGCCAGCTCCTCGACGACTCCCTGGCCGTGCCCGCGGTACTCGATGGCGTCGAACATCCGGCCGAGGACGCGGGCGGTGTCCTTCACGGACTCCTTGTGCCCGATCTGCGAGCCGGCCGGGTCGAGGTAGGTCGTGTGGGCGCCCTGGTCGGCGGCGGCGACCTCGAACGCGCAGCGGGTGCGCGTCGAGGTCTTCTCGAAGACGAGCGCGATGTTCCTGCCGTGCAGGTACTGCGTCTCGGCCCCGGCCCGCTTGGCGGCCTTCAGCTCGGCGGCCAGCTCGACCAGGCCGCGGAACTCCTCCTCGGTGAAGTCCAGCTCCTTGAGGAAGTGGCGGCCGGCGAGGGCGGTCGGGACTGTCGCCATGAGGGCGCTCCAGGGGTACGACTGAAAGGACCTTGGAATTCTATACGACCGTCGGCATTTATATTCAGGAGCCGGCGGTCGGTTCGGTCACACCGCTTCGCGCTCGACGGGACAGCTCATACAGCGGGGGCCGCCCCTGCCCCGGCCCAGCTCGCTGCCCGGGATCTCGATCACCTCGATGCCCTGTTTGCGCAGATGCGTGTTGGTGGTGGAGTTGCGCTCGTAGGCGACGACGACACCGGGCTCGACGGCGAGCACGTTGCAGCCGTCGTCCCACTGCTCGCGCTCGGCCGCGTGCACGTCCTGGGTGGCGGTCAGCACCCGGATCTCGCCGAGCCCGAGGGCGGCGGCGATCGCGCGGTGCATGTGCTCCGGCGGATGGTCGGTGACCTTCAGCTCCCGCTCACCGACGCCCGGCTCGATGGTGTACGAACGCAGCATGCCGAGTCCCGCGTACTGGGTGAAGGTGTCGCCGTCGACCATGGTCATCACGGTGTCGAGGTGCATGAGGGCCCGCCGCTTGGGCATGTCGAGCGCGACGATCGTACGCGCCGACCCGGCCGCGAACAGCTTGTACGCCAGCATCTCCACGGCCTGCGGGGTGGTGCGCTCGCTCATGCCGATGAGCACGGCCCCGTTGCCGATCACCAGCACGTCGCCGCCCTCGATGGTGGAGGGGTAGTCGGCCTGCCCGCGGGACCAGACATGGAACATTTCGTCGCGGAACAGCGGGTGGTGCCGGTAGATCGCCTCGAAGTGCACCGTCTCCCGCTGCCGGGCGGGCCAGCGCATCGCATTGATGGAGACGCCGTCGTAGATCCACGCCGAGGTGTCGCGGGTGAAGAGGTGGTTGGGCAGCGGGCGCAGGAGGAAGTCGTCCAGGTCCATGGCATGGAAGCGGACCGAGGTCGGCTCCGCGTGGGCGTCCAGGAACTCCCGCTTGGTCATGCCGCCGACCAGGGCCTCGGCCAGCTCGTCCGGGCCCATCCCGTCGAAGGCGGCGCGCAGGTGGTCGGTGGCGAGGGGGCCGTACTCCTTCTCGTCGAAGACCCGGTCGAGGACCAGGGTGCGGGCCCCGGGGACGGCCAGGGTCTCGGTGAGCAGATCGCCGAAGAGATGGACGGCGACCCCGCGGTCGCGCAGGACGTCGGCGAACCCGTCGTGCTCGGCGCGCGCCCGGCGCACCCACAGCACGTCGTCGAAGAGGAGGGCGTCCTTGTTGCTGGGGGTGAGCCTTTTGAGCTCGAGGTCGGGCCGGTGCAGGATCACCCGGCGCAGCCGCCCGGCCTCGGAGTCGACGTGGTATGCCATGCCTCCATCCTGGCCATCCCCGCCCGTCTTCACGCGCTTCTCGGCCATTTCTGGCGCTTCCTGTTTTCGTCCTATTGACGAGAACAGGACCTCCGGATTATCGTCGCGATGACGAAAAGCGAGGGGTTCCATGGCCGACATCACCCGGCGCCTGGGCTGGCGCCATCTGCGCGGCGCGCCCACGGCGCACATCCGCCACCACCGCTCCGGCACGCTCGTGCACGACGGTCCCGGGCTCAGCTTCTGGTTCCGTCCGCTGACCGCCGCGCTGTCCGAAGTGCCGGTCGACGACCGGGAGCTGGCGATGACCTTCCACGCCCGCACGTCCGACTTCCAGGACGTGTCGGTACAGGCGACGGTCACCTACCGGATCGCCGACCCGGCCGTCGCCGCCGCCCGCCTGGACTTCTCGGTCGACCCGGACACCGGCGCCTGGCGGGGCACCCCGCTGGAGCAGCTGGGCACGCTGCTGACCGAGACGGCCCAGCAGCACGCGCTGGACGTCCTGGCCCGTACGCCGCTGTCGGCAGCCCTCGCCGACGGAGTCACGGCGGTGCGCGAACGGGTCGCGGCCGGCCTCGGCGCCGAACCACGGCTGCCCGCCACCGGCATCGAGGTGGTGGCCGTCCGCGTGATGGCGCTGCGGCCGGAGCCGGAGGTGGAGCGGGCGCTGCGCACCCCGGCCCGCGAGCTGATCCAGCAGGAGGCCGACCGGGCGACCTACGAACGGCGGGCCGTGGCGGTCGAGCGGGAGCGCACCATCGCCGAGAACGAGCTGGCCAGCCGGATCGAACTGGCCCGCCGCGAGGAGCAGTTGGTCGAGCAGCGGGGCACCAACGCCCGCCGCGAGGCCGAGGAGCAGGCGGCCGCGGACGCGGTGCGCGCCCGGGCGGAGGCGGAGCGGTCGGTGACGCTGGCCAGGGCGGAGGCCGCCCGTTCGGTCGAACTGGCCGAGGCCGAGGCGGCGAGGACGCTGAAGCTCACCGAGGCGGAGGCGGCGCGGTCCCTGAAGCTCGCCGAGGCGGAGGCCGCCCGGGCGGAGCGCATCGCCCGCGCGGAGGCCGAGGGCGCGCGCGAGGTCGGCGAGGCACGGGCGCAGGCGCAGGCCGCCTGGCTGCGGGTGCACGCGGAGGCCGGCATCGACGGGACGGTGACCCTGCAGGCGCTCACCGCCACCCGCCTCGCGGAGAACCTGCCGCGGATCGACAGCGTGACCGTCTCGCCGGACGTGCTGACCGGGCTGCTCGCGAAGCTGGGCGGCGGCCCGCCCGAGGCGGCGCGGTGAGCCTCGCGCCGCGTGCCGTCCTGGTCCGCCGCACGACGGAGTACGAGGAGCTGGTGGCCCGGCACGGCACACACGGCCAGGCCGCCTTCTTCCTCGCCTCCCGCGGCCGGGACGTCGAGGAGGTCGCCGAACGCCACCGCCGCGCCCGCCGGGCCCTGGCCGAGGTCGTCTCCGCCGTACCGCTGACCTGGCGTCAGGCCCAGGTGGAGCGGTCCGACCTGGACCGTTTCCTGTTCGCGCCGGAGGACGTGGTCGTGGTGGTCGGCCAGGACGGGCTGGTGGCGAACGTCGCCAAGTACCTGACGGGCCAGCCGGTGATCGGCATCGACACCGACCCGGGCCGCAACCCCGGCGTGCTCGTACGGCACCGCCCGCAGGACGCGGCGAAGATCCTGACGGCGCGGGGCGGCACGGTGGACGAACTCACCATGGTGGAGGCCGTCGCCGACGACACCCAGCGGCTGGTGGCGCTCAACGAGATCTACCTGGGCACACCGGGCCACCAGACCGCCCGCTACCGCCTGGGCCTCGACGACGACGGGGGTGCCGTCGAGGCCCAGGCCTCCTCCGGGGTGCTGGTGGGGACCGGCACCGGCGCGACCGGCTGGCTGCGCTCGGTGTGGCAGGAGCGGGGCAGCCGGCTTCCGCTGCCCTCCCCCACCGAGGACCGGCTGGTGTGGTTCGTCCGTGAGGCCTGGCCGTCACCGGCGACGGGCACGGCCCTGCTGGCGGGCGAACTGGCGGCCTCGGCATCCCTGACGGTCACCGTGGAGTCCGACCGGCTCATCGCCTTCGGCGACGGCATCGAGAGCGACGCGCTCCAGCTCACCTGGGGACAGACCGTCCGGGTCGGCGTGTGCGAACAGCGGCTCCGGCTGGCCTGAACCCCGCAGCGGGGGACGCGGAGACCGGCCCCGGCCGGCCCGAGCCCCGGGTCGGGACGTGCGAACAGCGGCTCCCGCCGGCCTGAGCCGCGGGTCGGATCGCGGTGCAGGGGACCGGCCGGCGCCGGATGCGCGGCGGCAGGGCCACCGCCCAGCCGCCGCCGACCAGGGCCGGCCGCTCGGCCGCGAGCAGGCCGACGGCCTCCCGGCCCGTCCGGCACGTCATGGCCGCGTTGTGCCAGCAGCCGGTGCAGGGCGGCGGCGCTGCGGCCGCCCTCCAGGAGGCGCAGGGCCGCCGCCGGCCGGTGAAGCGGTGTGTGGCGGGTGGGCGGCCGTGCCGCCGGTCCACCACGAGCAGCTCCTCGCCGGACTCCTCGAACAGCAGCCGTGAGTCGGCGTGTCCGGCCCGCCATGCGGCCGGCGCGCCCCTGAGCCGCTGCTCGACCGGGCCGCGGATGCCCGCGTCCTCGGTGTCGAACAGGTAGACGAGGTCGGCGAGTTCGCCTTCGGGCAGGTCGTGGACGCGCTGGTACGTCTCGGCCGGACAGCGCTTGCCGAAGCCGAGCGCCGGGTCGGTGAAGTGGGGGCTGAAGCGCTCCAGCTGGATGCGGTGGGCGCCGCTCGGCGGCTGGAGGTGGACCAGGGCGGGGAGCTGGTCGATGACGGGCGTGTAGTCGTCCGCCGTCTCGCCGGGGAAGCCGTGGAGGAGGTTCCAGGAGCAGGTCGGGGCATGGTTCTCGCACTCGCGCAGGGTGCGCACGTTGCGGGCGCCGGTGACTCCCTCGTCCATGAGGTCGAGGACCCGGCTGCCCGGGCTCTCGATGCCGGGCTGGATGTGGACCGTGCCGGACTCGCCGAGGAGCCGGAGCTGCCCGGGGGTGAGGTTGGACTTGACCTCGTAGTGCAGCCGCAGGTCCCAGCCGCTCTCGGCGACGCGGGGCAGGAGGTCGCGGAAGTAGGCCATGTCGATGATGTTGTCGACGGTGACCACGTCGAGGAGGCGGTGACGGCGGACCAGCCGGTCGATCTCCTGCCACAGCCGCTCGCCCGGCTTGGCCCTGAAGGCCATCGCGGAGCCGTTGAACCCGCACAAGGCGCAGTGGTGCTTCTCGCCCCACCAGCAGCCGCGGGCACCCTCGGCCACCAGCTTGGGGTGGACGTACTCCTGCACCGGTGAGGCGTCCAGGGCGGCCTGCCACTGGTCGTAGTCGGGCGCGGGGATGCCGGCGGGCGCCACGGTCCGCCGGGTCTCGGTGTTGGCCCGCGACCCGTGGCCGTCCCACCAGCACAGGCCGGGCACGTCCGTTGGCGGGGTGCCCTCCTCCATGTGCTCCAGCAGGGCGGGGAAGGCGTACTCGGCCTCGCCGCGCACCACACGGTCCACGAAGGGGTGGTTGCGGTGCAGGGCCCTCGCAGTTGCTGCCGCCGAAGACGACCGTCAACCCGGGCCTGAGGTGCTTGAGTTCGCGGGCGAGCGCGAGGGAGGCCACGTTCTGCATGAACGTGGTGGTGAACCCGACCACGTCGGGCTCGGCCGCCAGCACCTCGGCGGCGCGGGCGGCGATGAATCCGGCGGCGTAGGGACGCATGGCGACGGCCGTGTCGACGAAGACCTCCCGGTCGGCTGCGTAGTCCCGCAGCCGGGCCAGGCCCCAGCCCGGGTCGTCGTACAGGACGCCGGAGAAGACCCAGTCGCCGAGGCCGTGGAAGATCGCGTCGCTGCCGACCGCCACGCAGTCGCCGGGACGCAGCCGGCCCCCGGAGTGCTCCAGCAGGAACTCCGCCCAGCGCAGGGAGCCGTGGAACTCGGTCACCCGGTCGCCGGGGCGGGCCTGCCGCACGATCCGGTTCAGCAGGCCCAGTTGCGGGGAGGGCAGGTCGAGGGGATGCCAGGGCATCGTGACCAGGTGAACGTGCATGCTCAGCGGGTCGGCCGCTTCTCCAGGATCGCCGGCCGGCGGCTGGTGCTCCGCTCCTCGCGGACCACGATCTTCCTGATCTCCATGTCCACCCTCACTCCGCACATGCGAACACCCTTGTGCCGCACAGCCGTCCATCACATGGACAGGTGCGCGAGGGACACAAGGGTGTTCTGTGCCGGTCCACCGGCTCCGGTCCACCGGCTCCGGTGCGCCGGCTCCGGTGCGCCGGTCTACAGGCGCGGGTCCACCGGCTCCGACTCCAGGGCGAGCACCCCGAACACCGCCTCGTGCACCCGCCACAGCGGCTCGCCCTCCGCGAGCCGGTCCAGGGCCTCCAGGCCCAGGGCGTACTCACGGATCGCCAGCGACCGCTTGTGGTTCAGGAACCGCTGCCGCAGCTTGGCGAGGTTGTCCGGCCGGGTGTACTCGGGACCGTAGATGATCCGCAGGTACTCGCGGCCCCGGCACTTGATGCCGGGCTGCACCAGCCGGCCCTCCGGGCTGCGGACCAGCGCACCCACCGGCTTGACGACCATGCCCTCGCCGCCCCGGCCGGTCATCTCCAGCCACCAGTCCACGCCGGCCCGGACCGACTCGGGGTCACCGGTGTCGACGCACAGCCGCCGGGTGGTCTGGAGCAGTCCCGTGCCGTCGTGCTCCACCAGCCGGTCGATCAGGGCCAGTTGCTCGTCGTGCGGCAGCGCGGCCAGGCTGCGTCCGCGGGCGGCCAGGATCTGGAAGGGGGCCAGGCGGACGCCTTCCAGGCCGTCCGTGGTCCAGCAGTAGCGGCGATAGGCGTCGGTGAACGCGGCCGCGTCGGTCGCGCGTTCACGCTGCCGCTCCAGCAGGCCGGCCACGTCGGTTCCGCGGGCCGCGGCGGCCTCCAGCGCGGCGAGCGCGCCGGGGAACACTGCTCCGGAGGCGGCGCCCACCGCCGCGTACTGGCTGCGCAGCAGACCCGAGGCCTTCAGCGACCAGGGCATCAGCTCGGCGTCCAGCAGGAGCCAGTCCGTGTCGAGCTCCTCCCACAGGCCCGCCTCCCCGACGGCCGAGCGCAGACGGCCGAGGATCTCCTCGGTCACCTTCTCGTCGTCGAAGAACGGGCGCCCGGTACGGGTGTAGAGAGATCCGGTGGAGCTGTCCACCCCGAACCGCTCCCGTGCCGCGTCCGCGTCCCGGCACACCAGGGCCACCGCCCGCGAGCCCATGTGCTTCTCCTCGCACACGACCCGCTCGACCCCGTCGGCCGCGTACTGCGCGAAGGCCTCGACCGGGTGCTCCAGGTAGCCCTCCACCTGCGAGGTCGCCGTCGGTGCCATGGTCGGCGGCAGATACGGCAGCAGACGCGGGTCGATGGCGAAGCGGCTCATGACCTCCAGGGCCGCGGCCGCGTTCTCCTCGCGGACCGCGACCCGGCCCGCGTGCCGGGTCTCCACGCCCCTGCGGCCGTGCACGTCCGCCAGGTCCAGCGGCCGCCCGTCCTGCCCGCCCGGCGCCTCGCTGCGCAGCGGCTTGGCCGGCTCGTACCAGACCCGCTCGGCCGGTACGTCGACCAGCTCGCGCTCCGGCCAGCGCAGCGCGGTCAGCTTGCCGCCGAAGACGGCACCGGTGTCCAGGCAGATGGTGTTGTTGAGCCAGGTGGCCTCCGGGACCGGGGTGTGGCCGTAGACGACGGCCGCACGGCCCCGGTAGTCCTCGGCCCACGGGTAGCGCACGGGCAGCCCGAACTCGTCGGTCTCGCCGGTGGTGTCCCCGTACAGGGCGTGCGAGCGCACCCTGCCGGAGGTGCGGCCGTGGTACTTCTCGGGCAGGCCCGCGTGGCTGACGACCAGCCTGCCGCCGTCCAGGACGTAGTGGCTGACCAGCCCCTCCAGGAACCGGCGCACCTCGGCCCTGAACTCCTCGCTCTCGCCCTCCATCTGCTCGACGGTCTCGGCGAGCCCGTGGGTGTGCTGGACCTTGCGGCCCTTGAGGTAACGGCCGTACTTGTTCTCGTGGTTGCCGGGCACGCACAGCGCGTTCCCGGACGCGACCATGGACATCACGCGCCGCAGGACGGCCGGGGTGTCGGGGCCGCGGTCGACCAGGTCGCCGACGAAGACGGCGGTACGGCCCTCGGGGTGCACGCCGTCGGCGTAGCCCAGCTTGGCGAGCAGCGCCTCCAGTTCGGCGGAGCAGCCGTGGATGTCGCCGACGATGTCGAAGGGGCCGGTGAGATGGGTCAGGTCGTTGAACCGCTTCTCGGTGACGACGGTGGCGCCGTCGGCCTCCTCGACCCCGCGCAGCACGTGCACCTTGCGGAAGCCCTCGCGCTCCAGGTGCCTGAGCGAGCGGCGGAGTTCGCGGATGTGGCGCTGGATGACCCGGCGGGGCATGTCGGCGCGGTCGGTGCGGGCCGCGTTGCGCTCGGCGCACACCTCCTCGGGCACGTCGAGCACGATGGCGATGGGCAGCACGTCGTACTTCTTGGCCAGCTCGATGAGCTGGCGGCGGCCGTCCTGCTGAACGCTGGTGGCGTCCACGACGGTGCGGCGGCCGGCGGCCAGGCGCTTGCCCGCGATGTAGTGCAGGACGTCGAAGGCGTCCCGGGACGCGCTCTGGTCGTTCTCGTCGTCGGAGACGAGACCGCGGCAGAAGTCGGAGGAGATCACCTCGGTGGGCTTGAAGTGCCGCCGGGCGAAGGTCGACTTGCCGGAGCCGGAGGCGCCGACGAGGACGACGAGGGAGAGGTCGGTGACGGGGAGGACCCGTCCCTTGTTCTGCGTCTCGGTCATGCTGCCTTCGCCTCCTTCTCGGTGTCGTTGCGGTGGAACACGGCCATCTGGGTGGGCGGCCCGACCTCGGGGTCGTCCGGCCCGACAGGTATGAACTCCGTCCCGTATCCGTGCCGTTCGGCGACCGCCGCCGCCCAGGTGCGGAACTCCTCGCGGGTCCACTCGAAGCGGTGGTCGCCGTGCCGGACATGGCCGGCGGGCAGGGTCTCCCAGCGGACGTTGTACTCGACGTTCGGGGTGGTCACGAGGACCGTCTTCGGGCGTGCGTGCCCGAACACCGCGTACTCCAGAGCGGGCAGCCGGGGCAGGTCGAGGTGCTCGACGACCTCGCTGAGCACGGCCGCGTCGTACCCCTTGAGCCGGTTGTCGGTGTAGGCGAGCGAGCCCTGGAAGAGCTGGACGCGGGATGCCTGCCGCTCGCCCATGCGGTCCAGCCTCAGCCGCCGGGAGGCGATGGTGAGCGCGCGCATCGACACGTCGACACCGACGACCTCGGTGAAGCGCACGTCCCTCAGCAGCTCGTGCACCAGCTGTCCCTGGCCGCAGCCGAGGTCGAGGACCCGGGCGGCACCGGATGCGCGCAGGGCGGCGACGATCGCCTCGCGGCGCTGCACGGCGAGCGGTGTCGGCTTCTCCTCCGCCTCCGTGTCACCCTCGACCGCGTTGTCGATCGCCTCGACCTCACTGTCGTCCGCCTCGGCCAGGCGCACCAGCTCCAGGCGCTCCATCGCCTGCCGGGTCAGCGACCAGCGGCGGGAGAGATAGCGGCTGGTGATCAGCTTCTGCTCGGGGTGCCCGGGCAGCCAGCCCTCGCCGGCCCGCAGCAGCTTGTCGACCTCGTCGGAGGAGACCCAGTAGTGCTTGGCGTCGTCGAGAACCGGCAGCAGCACATACAGGTGGCGCAGCGCGTCCGCGAGGGTCAGCGCCTCTGACTCCAGGACGAGGCGGACGTAGCGCGAGGCGCCCCACTGCGGGAACTCGGTGTCGAGGGGGACGGGTTCGGCGGTCACCGCCCAGCCCAGCGGTTCGAAGAGCCGCCGCACCAGCTCGGGTCCGCCGCGGGCGGGCAGTGCGGGTATCTCGATGCGCAGCGGCAGGGGCGCGGCGGCCCGCTCCGGGCGGGCGTTGCACACGCCCCGCATGGCGCTGGAGAACACGCCGCTCAGGGCGACCGCGAGCAGCGAGGAGGCCGCGTAGGGGCGGTCGTTGACGTACTGCGCGAGTGCCGCGTCGGGTGCTCCGCCACGGCCCTTGCTCTTGCTCCGGCGGACCAGCGCGACCGTGTCGACCTCCAGCAGCAGCGCGGCCGTGCAGCGTTCGGCGTCCGCCTCCGGGTAGAAGACGTGCGCGGTGCCGTAGGAGGTGGAGAATCGCTGCGCCTTGTCGGGGTGCTTGTGCAGCAGGAACCCGAGGTCGGTTGCCGGGAGGGCGGCGGTGCCGCTCGTGGATATCGTCAGGAACACATGTCCCAGTATCCAGGGGCCGGCACCGCAGTGACCACCGGTTTAGACGCGGCGCGGGGTGTGCGGACCGCCCCGCTCACTTCTCCTTCGCGATGATCGTCCGGGCGTTCTGGGCACCCCGCTCCTGTGTTGCGCGCAGGGCGTCCAGATCCTTCTTGCGCCTGCTGACGGCCCTCTTCTGGGTACGGGCCTCGACGGCGTGGACGGTGTCGATGTAGTCGGTGTCGAGCTTGCACCGGGCATCGGCAGCCGCTGTCTTCCGCTCCCTGCTCGACGGCTTCTCCGTCCCGAACCACGCGCTGTCGAGCGATGCCTCGTCCGGGTCGGGGTAGCGGAAGCCCTTCTCCTTCATGCAGGCCGACCATGCGCGGTCGGCCTTCTTCCAGGCCGGGTCCTTGCGTGCCGCCCCGCGGGACTCGTTCCACAGTTCGAGAGCCAGCGAGAAGTAGCCGGTGACCCTGATGCCGTTGACCTTTTCCGTCCTGGGCGCGGAGCCGTAGACCGTCCGCAGGGCCTGCCCGAGGCAACCGCCGTCGGGGATGGAGTGCCCGTGGGCACGGTGGCTGTCGCCGGAGTCGAACGAGCCGGTGAGGGCGACGTACTGGTCGGCCGGCCACTCCAGGGGCCGGGAGGACTCCTCCTGCTTCCGGTCGTGGTAGCCGTGCTGCGCCGCCCGGTCGGGATCGTCGACCCCGTAAGGACTGTCGTCACCGATCATGGCGCGGCTCGCGAGGGTTCCCCGCCGGACCGGGTACGTCGACTCGACGGTCCTGGTGTTCAGCGTCGAGAAGCCCGCGAAGCCGAGCCGGACCATGCACTTCTTCGCGAGGATCCACTGCGCCGTCCCGATGGCCTTCCCCCCGTCCGACGACGAGTCCGTCAGGTAGGGGTGGAGCGGGAACGCCTCCATGGTGTTCAGGCTGCGGGTGTCGGCGGCGGCATCGTCCTGGCCGACGAGCTGACAGGCCGTCAGAGCCAGCAGGCCGGTGACGACGAGAGGGAGACCTTTGCGCACCCGGCCATCCGATCAGGCCCGCATCATGTGCGCCGTGACGGAGCCCACAGTTCCGGCACCGGAAGTCCACAGGCCGACCACATTGCTCGGCCATCTGTGATCTCCACCATGGTCCTTCGGTCCGGCTCCTGGTGAAGTGATGAACCGTCAACTGACCACTGACAGAACGGGAACAACGATGACCATCGGCACAGGCACGCGCATGGGCAGACGGGCCGCGATCGCGGCGACGGCCGGCGCCGTGCTGTCCACGGGGGTTCTCACGGCCGCTCCCGCACAGGCCGCTCCGTCGGCGCCGACCGTGTCGGCCCAGGGCGCGTACGCGATGAACGCCGCCACCGGCAGGACGCTGTTCGGGAAGGCGGCGGACACCGAGCTGCGGACCGGCTCCACGACGAAGATCATGACGGCGCTCGTGGTGCTGTCGCAGCGGAACGTGGACCTCGGCCGCAAGGTGAAGATCAAGAAGGAGTACACGGACTACGTCGTCGACCCGAAGACCCACCAGCTGCGGTACTCCACCGCGAAGCTGATCCTGGGCGACTCGATGAAGGTGGGCGACCTGCTGTACGGGCTCATGCTGCGGTCCGGGTGCGACGCGGCGTACGCGCTGGCGGACACGTACGGATCGGGATCGACGACGGCCCAGCGGACGAAGTCGTTCATCGCGAAGATGAACAGCAAGGCGCACGAGCTGGGCATGACGCACACCCACTTCGACTCGTTCGACGGGGTGTCCAACGGGAAGAACCACGCGTCCCCGCGGGACCTGGCCAAGCTGGCCGGGGTCGCGTTGAAGAACAAGACGTTCAAGAAGGTCGTCGGCACCAAGGTGTACCCCGACATGCAGTCGTACCGGCCCGGCGGCGGCACGCACGCGATGGAGGCGTGGAAGAACACGAACACCCTGCTGAACACCTATCAGGGCGCGATCGGCGTGAAGACCGGATCGGGCCCCGAGGCGAAGTTCTGCCTGGTCTTCGCGGCGACCCGGGGCGGCAGGACGGTCGTGGGCACGGTGCTCGCGGACACGACGGACGACGAACGGTTCAAGGACGCGAAGAACATCCTCGACTACGGCTTCGCGCAGCGCGGCTGAGGCACGGCGGTGAGGGCCGGGCGGACACCTGTCCGCCCTCACCGACTCCTCGGCCCCCACCGCCTCGAGAGTGTCGAGGACGAGGCGGCCTCAGACATGAGTGAACGCCAGGCCTGTGGCGCCGCCGTACACCTCCGCCCCTTCGCCGTCCGGGGCCCGCAGGTTCCACCACTCGGACAGGCCCCGGTCGGGCAGGCAGCCCACGGTGACGGGACCCAGCACCTCACGGATCGCCGCCTCCTTCATCGGAACCGGCTCGCCCTCGCGGAACTTCAGCACGGGGAAGGGGTGGCTCATCGCTCTCCGCCGGCGCTCGCCCGGGCCCGGCGCTCGGCGGCGTACCCCTGCGCCACCACCAGCGCGATCGTGGCCAGGCCGAGCACGGTGACCAGCGTGTTGATCCAGAAATAGGCAGGGCTGCTCGGATAGGTGCCGCCGTCGTCCAGGACGCAGTCGAAGCGCAGCGGCAGCCAGGAGGCCGTCTGCCCGACGAGGTGGTCGGCCCGGTAGTCGTCGCGGCAGTCGTGGGACGGCGTGGAGTCCGCGCCCGAGGAGGAGTCGTGCACGGCGAACGCGACCGCCCCGGCGCCGAGCAGATACAGGATCACGGCGCCCGAGCCGGTCATCCACGCGGACCAGCGCAGCAGATCCGACCGCCAGTCCGGCCGCCGGCCGGGCGCGGCGACGGAGAGGAGCTTGACGGCGACGGCGATCAGCCAGACCGGGACGGCGAAGACGGCCGGAATGCACAGGAAGGTGAAGAACGTGCCGAGCCAGGAGTCGTCCATCGGACGAGATCATCAGGAGCCGGTGAGCCTGGCTGTGGCGGAGGCCATAGTTCCGGCCACAGGACGGTCACAGGTTCCGGGGACACCCGGCCTCCTCGGGCGCGACGCCGTGTCACAGCTCGGTACCTGAGTACCTCGCTACCGAACATGCCGCCTGCACCTGTCCTTACGCTGGCCTCTCTGCGTGGCCGGGGAGGCCACTGATTCATGGGGGACTGCGCCATGCGCACATGTATGCGCCGTGCCGTTGTGCCGGCTGTTCTGGTCACTGCCGTCGTGCTGACGGGGTGCACGTCGTCAGGGGGCGACGCCGAAGCCTCGCCGTCGAAGACCGTCGTCGACGACACGCAGGAGAGGTCCACCGTTCAGCCTTCGCCGTCGGCGTCCCCGTCCGCCCCGGTGTCGGCGCTGAGCGTCGGTCAGACGGGCACGTACGACGTCGGAGAGACGGACGGTGCGGGTGCGAACCACAAGGTGATGACGAAGATGTCCGTCACTGTCGTGAGCGCGAAGTACGTGACGCCTGCGGAGATCGACACGACCGACAGGCCGAAGGGGCAGTACGTCGAGCTGACGCTCACGTTCAGGAACGTCGGCAAGGCGCCGGCGCACGTGGAGACGTACGGCAACCTGCTGTGGGAGGACTCGTCGGCGGCCGCGCAGGACGCGACCACGCTCGAACGAGTCGGCGACGGACCGGGCCTCGACACGACGTACAAGCCGGGCCAGGGCCTGACGGGGACGCTCGTCCTCGACGTCGCCCGGCGCGGCGGGTTCCTGAGCTACACGTACACCGACGACCCGAACGGCGAAGTACCGTTCATGGTGAAGCTACCGAACTAGGGCCACTCCCCCTTCGCGTCCCGTGCCGCCGCCTCCTCCCGGCACCGGAGCCCCGGCGCGGCTCGATCGCGCGACCTGCGCCTCACGAGGACGCTCGCCTTGCAGCCGAGCCACGGAGGCACGTCCGGACCTCGAGGCCCGGGTGATGCCGGACGTCGCGCCATGGTGGCGGCAACGGAGCCACGTCCTCTCCGCGGATGCGTGGGCATCTGCGCCGGAGCACTGACGTGCATGATGGAGATATGGATCTTCGAGTTTTCACCGAGCCCCAGCAAGGGGCGACCTACGAGACGCTCCTCCGCGTCGCAAAGGCCGCTGAAGAACTCCACTACGGGGCGTTCTTCCGGTCTGATCATTACCTGCACATGGGCAGCGTCTCCGGTCTGCCCGGCCCCACGGACGCGTGGATCACGCTTGCAGGCCTCGCACGCGAAACCAGCCGCATCCGTCTGGGCACGCTCATGACGGCGGGCACCTTCCGCCTCCCCGGCGTCCTGGCCATTCAGGTGGCCCAGGTCGACCAGATGTCCGGCGGACGGGTTGAGCTCGGTCTGGGCTCCGGGTGGTTCGAGGAGGAGCACAAGGCGTACGGCATCCCCTTCCCGAAGGAGAAGTTCGGGCGGTTGGAGGAACAGCTCGCGATCGTCACGGGGCTCTGGAAGACTCCCACCGGCCGGCGTTTCGACTTCGACGGGAAGTTCTACCAGCTCCAGGACTCACCGGCGCTGCCGAAGCCTGCTCAGGCCAAGGTGCCCGTCCTCATCGGTGGTCACGGTGCGACACGGACGCCGGCTCTGGCGGCGCAGTACGCCGACGAGTTCAACATCCCGTTCGCCTCAGTGAAGGACAGTGAGCGGCAGTTCGGCCGGGTACGCGCCGCTGCGAAGGCGCACGGCCGAAAGGGTGACGACCTCGTCTACTCCAACGCCCTGATCGCGTGCGTCGGAAAGACGGACGCCGAGGTGAAGCGTCGGGCGGATGCCATCGGCCGTGACGTGGACGAGCTGAAGGCCAACGGCCTGGCCGGCTCCCCGGCGGAGGTGGTCGAGAAGCTGGAGCGGTACAAGGCCGTCGGGTCGCAGCGCGTCTATCTCCAGTTCCTGGACCTTGACGACCTGGCCCATCTGGAGCTGATCGCTGCGCAGGTCATGCCGCAGGTCTGACGGACGGACCGTCGCGGCGGGGACTCGAACCCCAGAGCCGGCAGGTCCTCACTGCATGCGAGGGCCGGCGCTGCGCCAACCAGCCACCGCGCAAGCATGCGCAGCGCTCCGGCTCGTCGGCGAACGGGGCCGGAGTCGAACCGACCTGCGCGGATCGTCGGGGCACCCCTGCCTCTTCGCCACCATGGTCAGGGGGAATCGAACCCCACACCGTCACCGCAAAGACCTGTGGAGGACGAGGCGACTGCGGCGACGTCCGCGAGGCACGGGCGGGGCGGCAGCGAGCCGCACAGCCGCCCTCGTCGCTCCCTCAAGACGCTACCGACAACGCGGCGGGCCCTTGGCACCCTGGTAGAGCCCCTTGCAGCGGTGCTCGTGCAGCTCCTGCATGCTCTGCCGGACGTGGTCGAGCTGTGCTTCCTGGCTTCCTTTTTGCACGGCTCGCGCCCCGTCAACCTCACTGGTACCGCCAGGCGCGGCCATCCCCGGTCGGGGTGAAAATCGTCAACCGTGTCCGCGGGGGCCGGGCAGGCCAGTGACCGGCAACCGCAGTGATCGTTGGGCGGTCGGAGCCGGGCCGTCCGGCACCCGCGCCGGACGGCCATCGTCCTCGCGCGTCATCGCCCCGGTCCTCCCCGGGGCCGGGGGCCGAGGAGGCCGTCATGTCCGAAGAGTCCGTGGAGTCCGTTCCCCCTCAGGGTGGCTCCGCCGGTCGGCCGAAGGGGCTGCTCGAGCAGATGGAGGAGCTGATGGCGGCGCTGAACGCGGATCTGTCGGCGCTGGATGCGGATCTGCAGTCGGCCGGGGGGTCGAAGTGGGGGCCGGCCGAAGAGGCTGAGCTGGGGTGATGTGCCGTTGCACCGGGGGCTGCCGCCCCCAGACCCCCGCATCGGCCTGAACGGCCTCGTCCTCAAACGCCGGACGGGCCGAGTGATGTGGACGCCCGTCCTCACCATGCCGAGCAGGCTGGGGATGTGGTCGCTCACCGAACAAACGCCGCGTGAGCCGGGGGTGTCGTGGCCCGTCCACGAAAAGCCACGCGAGCCGAGGGTGTGGCCGCTCATCCGTGAGACGCGCCGCGAGCCGGGGGTGTCGTCGCCCGTCCACGAATCGCCGCGCGAGCCGAGGGTGTGGCCGCTCATCCATGGGATGCCGCGCGAGCCGGGGGTGTGGTCGCCCGTCCTCGAAGGCCGCGTGGGCCGGGTGGTGTGGTCGCCGCTCCCGAAGCACTGCACGGGCCGGGTGGTGTGGTCGCCGCTCCCGAGCACTGCACGGGCCGGGTGGGCGGTGTGGCCGCCTGTCCTCGATCTCCGGACGGGGTGGACGGTGTGTGGTCACCCGTCCTCGAACACCGCACGGGCTGAGTGATGTGGCCGCTCGTCCTCAAGTGTCGGCAGGGACGGCAGGGCCGGGCCGTGTGCCGTTCGCCTCCGAGGTCCCGGTGCGGCCGGCGTCGTCTCGGGTGGTCGTCGGGCTCGGCGGCGTGGTGCTCGTGTCAGACGCCGGTCGGGCTGTCCTTCGCGTTCTCCGGTAACGCCTCCTCGCGCGCCGCCAGCTTGCGCAGCATCTCCAGGACCCGGTCCCGGGATTCGTCCGCCGCGTCGATGGCCTCCATGCACTGCCAGTACGTCGCCTCGTCGGCCGCGGTGCTGGCCATGCCGACCAGGGCCATGCCGACCTCGCCGAGCAGGCCGTCGAGGCTGAGCAGGGTCTGCCGGGCGTCCGCCAGCTCGGTGAGCTGTGCGGCGCGCAGGTCTTTGGGGTCGACTTCCGGAGGGTCCAGGACGCCGCAGCCGCGGCCCGCCAGCTCGGTCAGCCCCAGTGCCTCGCCCCGCAGCTCCGGCGGGCCGGAGACCGCGAGCCGACTGCCGATCGCCTGGGCCAGGGCCTGTGCCTGCCACACCTCCGCCATGATCTCGGGCTCGTCGGCGCCGCCCGCCAGGGCACGCCTGCTGGTCAGTATGAGCCGCACCGCATCCATGCGCTGCCCCCGTCCCGTCAACCGTGCGTTCCCGCACGTCCGTCCGAACTCCCTTGTCCACTACCCAGCGTGAGGTGCCGTGGGACGAAAAGCCAGAGGAAGACGGAAATCTGCGGACAACAATTCGGATTCGGCGGGAAATTCGACTGCGAAGAGTAATAACGGAGCTTGGCACTCCGCCCGTTGGGGTCGGCTGGCGCGTCAGGGGGTGTCGTCCGGTGCCGAAGCCGGGAAGCGGTGTTCGTTGCGGTCGATCTTGGCCGACAGGGCGGTCAGCGGGTCGATGCCGAGGACCTCGCAGAGCTGGAGGAGGTAGGCGAGGACGTCCGCGACCTCGTCCGTGACGCGGTGCGCGGTTTCCGGGTCGTCCATCACGCGGGCCGACTCCTCAGGGGTCAGCCACTGGAAGATCTCGACGAGTTCGGAGGCCTCGACGCTGAGCGCGGCCACGAGGTTCTTGGGGGTGTGGTAGGGCTGCCAGTTGCGCGCGGCGGCGAACTCGGCCAGCCTGCGCTGGAGTCCGGCCAGGTCAGGGTGTTCCGTCACGGGTTCAGGTGTACCACTGTGACGCCCCGGACCCGCTTGGCCCACGAGGCGTCGCTCACCGCGCCCACGCAGCGGATGTGCCCGCGCTCGCCCATCCGCACCGCCGTCCGCAGGAGTTCCCGGCGCTGGCCGGGGTCGAGGCCGCGGTCGAAGCCGTCGGCGAGCACGGTGAGGCTGCGCAGGGCATCGGGCACCTCTCCCGGCGTGTCGACGTCCAGGACGCCGGGCCCGGTGAGGAGCACCAGCGCCAGCGCGGCATAGCGCAACTCTCCGTCGCCGAGCCGGGCCAGATCGGTACGGAAGCCGTCGCCACGGTCCAGCAGCGCCCGGACGGTGCCGTCGGCCATCGGCTCGGCGACCAGGTCGGCCACCGGGCCGGCGCAGCCCGCGCGCAGCGTCTCGACCAGATGGGCATGCCGGCGGCCGCACTCGAACCGGGTGCGCCATACGACGTCGGCGAGGTTGTCGCAGCCGGGCATCAGCCGTCCCGAGCCCGTCGGAACGGGGATGCGCATGTACTCGGGGCGCGGGTCGCAGGCGAAGACGGAGCGCAGGGCGACGACCATCTGCTCGGCGGCGGCGAGCACCTGCCGCTGCCCTTCCGTCTTGCCCGCCACCCTGAGCGGCAGCAGAGCGGTGCCGAGGCGGTCGTCGGGCAGCGGAGCACGGGTCACCGGGGAGGCGCCCGCGGTGTGCCAGGCGGCCTGGACGGCCCGGCGCCCCGGATCGCGCAGGGCGGTCTCCAGCAGGACGACCCCCCGGGCCGTCAGCCGTTCACCCACGATCCGCAGCTCGGGTTCGGCCTGGACGGCCACGTCGAGCCGGACCGGCCCCTCGGCGCCGTCGGCCGTGCACCCGATCCGGAACCCCCGCCGCCCCTCGCCGTCGGGCCGCGCCCGCTCCGGCACACAGGCGAGCGGGTCCGGGAACACCTCCGCGAGCGCCGCCCCTCCCCCGAGACTGGCGAGCGCCTCGTAGGCACCGAGCGCGGTCGATTTCCCGGCCCCGCTGGGTCCGGCGAACAGGGTGACGGCGTCCAGTGGAAACACGGCGCGCCGGTGCCCGGCGAACGCGGACAGCCGCAACTCGGTGATGCGGGCGCGTACGTCGACAGGGGTACCCGGGGAATCGGTGGCGGGCGGGGCCGCCCGGGAAGGGAGCCCGGGTGACGGGGGTGCCGTGTGCCCTGGGTGCCCCGGCGCCCGGACGGTCCGCGGCGTCCTCGCGGGCGGGAGGTCGTCACAGGGACCCGCCGGTTGCGGTACCCGCGCCGAGGGGCCCGCCACCCTGGCGGGCCGGGCCGGCACGGCGGAAGACGTCGTCGCTGCCGGGGCGTGAGGCGTGGCCACCGCCGGGGCGGGGGACATCGTCACAGCCGGGGCGGGGGACGTCGGCGCTGCGGGCGTCGAGGGGGCGGGGACCGCAGAGGACCCGGACGACGCGGAGGGCCCGGCGGACACGGAAGGCACAGCCATATGCGGACCGTAGGTCTGCGCGGAACCGGTGAACCGTTTTGCCCGCCGGGCCTTCCTACGATCGGGGGACGGCCGGTGCCCCTGCACCGGCCGCGCCGTCACCCGTATCAGCCGCCGGACACCCCCGCGTCCTCCATCAGTCCGCTGACCTCCGTACCGGGCGGGGTCAGCAGGAACACGTTGCGGTCGACCCGGTGCATCCCGCTGCCCAGGCCGAAGACGACGCCCGTACTGAAGTCGAGGACCCGCTTGGCGACCTCGTTCTCCGCGCTCGACAGGTCGAGCAGGACCGGCGCCCCGGCCATCAGCGTCTCGGCGACCTCCCGGGCGTCCGCGAAGACGTTGACCCTGAGGACCACGAACCGGCGGCGGGTCTCGGTCTCCGCGTCGGGCAGCGAGCGGTGGTTCACCGCTGACGGCCACGCGTCCCGGCCCCGCAGCGGCACGACCTGGGCGAGCCCCTCCCACTGTTCATCGGTGACGTCGTAACGGCTCACCGGCTCCCCCCGACCTGACTCGCACTCAATGCCTGCACCAGCCAATTCTTACGCCAAGTCACCCGTTCGGCCCAACAGCGACACGAAGCGCCACGGGCTCGCCGGCCACTCCGTCCGCCCCGCCGAGTGGCAATGTACAAATACGCCCGTTTCTTACCGCCCTCACACCGGACTCTTCACCTGCCGCCACGCCCCGCTCACCGGCCACCGTTAGCGTCCGGTGTCGTGCACTTGGCAGAAACACAGCAGGTGACACCCGGCCGGCGGACGCAGTCGGCGGTGTCCGCCGTCCCGGGAGCCCGCGCGGCGGCCGCGGCGGCCCCGGAGGCTCCCGCACAGTGGCACCGGGTGCTGACCCTGCTCGCGGACATGAGCCTGTTCATCGGGACCCGGTCGGTGTGGAACCAGGCGGCCAGTCACCGCCTGGCCCTCGCGGCGGTGATCTCCGTCTGCTACGTCTCGATCCTGATCAGCGGCGTCCTCGCCCTGACGGTCCGACGGGCGCGCTCGCTGGCCCGTCTGGACCTGGTGGTGCTGCTGACCGCGGTCACGCTCGCCCTGTGCACGTGGGCGCTGAACCACGCCGGCGGCGACGAGGCCGTCCTCACCACGCAGGCCGCGCGGGAGATGCTGGCCGGTCACCAGGTCTACGGGCAGCCGTGGCCCTGGCTGTTCCACACCAAGGGTGTGGCGCTGACGGCGACGATAGACGGCGGTTACGACTACACGTACGGCTATCCCCCGCTCGCCCCGCTGCTGACCGCGCCCTTGCTGTGGCTGGGTCACGGCGGCGTCCCGGCGACGGCGACGGCGACGCTCGCGCTGATCGCGTGCGCGGTGGTGCTGTGGCGGATGCTGCCGATGCCGTGGCGCTCGGCGGCGACGATGCTCTGCCTGGGCTTCAGCTTCCTGCCGACGTACGCCCGCCAGGGCTACCCGGCGATCGTCGCCCTGGCCCTGCTGGTGCCGGTCGTGGTGCGCTGGCCGCGGATCGGCGTCGGCGGCCGGCTGGGCGCCCCCGGGATCGCACGGGCCGTGTGCCTGGGCGCCGCGTGTGCGACCCAGCAACTGCCCTGGTTCGTGACACCGTTCCTGCTGGCCGGCATCTACGCCGTGCGCCGCGGGGAGCTGGGCGGGCGGGCGGCCTGGGCGGTGGTGCTGCGGATCCTCGGGATCGCTGCGGCGGCCTGGCTGCTGATCAACGCGTACTTCGTGGTGCACGAGCCGGGCCCCTGGCTCGGCGGGATCGCCCTGCCGCTGACCCAGGGCGCGGTGCTGCACGGCCAGGGCCTGGTGGACATCTCCCTGTACTTCACGCACGGCAGCGACCGGCTCGACTGGTACGGCCACGCGAGCGTGCTGCTCGCCGCGGCCCTGCTGGGCCTGTTCGTGCTCTTCGTACGGCGGCTGGGCCCGGCCGCGACCGTGCTGCCGTGGTGCGCTTTCTACCTGGCGACCCGCTCCCAGGACGGCTACTACCTGATGATGACGCCGCTGTGGCTCGCGGCGGCGGTCACCGTGCCCCTGTCGGACTTCACGCGCGCCTGGCAGCCGCGCCCCCGGTGGCTCACGGGTCCGCGCCGCCGCCCGGCGCTGGTGGGTGCGGTCGTACTGCTGGTGCTGCCCGCGCTGGTGAGCGCGACCCTCGCGGTGTCGGGTCGGCCGCCGCTGCGGATGGACGTCACGGCGGCCCGCCGGGCCCCGGGGCACACGCTGTCGGCACTGACCGTGCGCGTGACCAACACCGGGAGCGCCCCGCTCACCCCGCACTACATGTTCACGACGGGCCAGGGCATGAGCAAGTACTGGTCCCTGGGGCACGGTCCGGCCACGATCCCCGCCCACACCACGGCGACCGTGGAACTCCGGGCGCCCGGAGGACGGTTCCCGCTGTCCGCCAAGAAGAGCGCCCGTTTCCGGCTGCGTGCCTTCACGGCGGACCCGCAGACGCTCTCCACCCTTGACGTAGGACCGGCCGATCTGGACCGGAAGGCCGGCCGGCAAGGCTGATCGAAAGGGCTGAGCGAAAGGGCTGAGCGGAGACGCCGAGCGGGAAGGCCGGGCCGGAAGGCCGGGCCGGAAGCGGTCGGCTCCTCAGCCCGCCGCGAGGCTGCACCGCATCAGGCCGCCGCGCGGGTGAACCGCAGCCCCGCCGTCACCGTGGTCAGGCCGCGCATCATGCCCAGCTGGTTCCAGGTCACCCCGAACTGGTCCCGGTCCACGGTGAACTCGGCCTCCAGGGCGAGCGCCTCGGCCGTCGCCGAGGTCAGGCGCGCGGTGACGGTCAGCGGCCGGCTGATGCCCCGCACGGTCAGCTGACCGGCGACCCGGACGCTGTCGCCGACGAGGCGGTCGGCGGAGCGGGCGGCGAAGGTGATCTCCGGGTGGTTGCCGGTGTCCAGCAGGTCGGCCGAGCGCAGGTGGGTGTCCCGCTTGGTGTTCCCGGTGTCCAGGGAGGCCACGTCGAGTCGCACGGTGCCGGTGGCCGAGCCGTCGGCACGGACCTCGCCCTCGCCCGTGACGGCGGCGAAGGTGCCCTTGACGGTGACCAGGCCCCAGAAGGTCTTGTGCCGCAGGCCCACGGTGGACGCGGTCGGGTCGAGCTGCCAGGTGCCTGTTTCCACGGCGACGGTCATGACCGTCCTCCTGTTCGATGAGATCAATGGTTCAAATTTGGATGACCTCACGCTAACCCACTATCCAAATTTGGACAACAGGTAGACTCGAATCCATGGCCGCCTGCGACGAGAACCCCGCCGACCAGCCCCCTTGCCCCTCCGCCGGGGGCGGCGGGCTGCTCCCGGGCGAGCTGCGCGCCTGGATGCTCCTGCTGGCCGCCACGGGCGCCGTGGAGCAGCGGCTGCGCACGGTCGTGAAGCAGTCCCTCGACGTCTCCCACGACGAGTTCCTCATCCTGTGCCTGCTGGCCGAGCAGCCCCGGGGCGGCCTGCGCATGACCCGGATCGCGGAACTCCTCGGCCGCCCCAAGACCCGGCTCACCTACCAGATCGCCTGCCTCCAGCGGACCGGTCTGGTCACCCGCGAGTCCGTGTGCGGGGACAGACGGGGCATCGAGGTGGCGCTCACCGACAAGGCCCGGCAGCGGCTGCGGGAGGCCTCGGGCACGCTCGCGGACACGGTGCGCGAGGCGCTCTCCCGGTTCGTCGGACCCGAGCAGCGCGAGGCGCTGGGCGCGCTGGTCCCCGACCTCGTCGACGCACCTCGGCAGCCGCAGGAACCGTAGGAAATCGGGCTCTTGAGGGCGTGAGCGGTCCAGGTCACTGACGCAAGGAGGGAAACCTCACAGGCCGCGATGTGCCGTCACTCACTGCTGCTGCCCTAGCATCCGAGCCATGACGGTCCTGCCTGACGACGGGCTCACACTGGCCGCCGAGTTCCCTGACGCGACACACGAGCAGTGGCAACGCCTGGTCGAGGGTGTGCTGCGCAAGTCGGGCAAGGAAGTCTCGGGTACGGCAGCTGAGGACGCCCTGTCCACGATGCTCGAGGACGGGCTGCGCACCCGGCCCCTGTACACCGCGCGCGACGGCGCGCCCGACCCCGGCCTGCCGGGCTTCGCCCCGTTCGTGCGTGGCAGCCGCCCCGAGGGCAACACCACGGGCGGCTGGGACGTACGGCAGCAGCACGCGGCGCTCGCCGACGGCGCGGTCCTCGCCGACCTGGAGAACGGCGTCACCTCGCTGTGGCTGCTCGTGGGCCGGGGAGGCATCCCGGTGTCCGGCATCGCGCGCGCCCTCGACGGCGTCTACCTCGACCTGGCCCCGGTGGTCCTGGACGCCGGGCGTGACGTGGAGGCCGCGGCGGCCGAGCTGCTGCGGCTGTACGAGGACAGGGGCGTCGCCCCGGAGGCCGTGCGCGGCAGCCTGGGCGCGGACCCGCTCGGGTACGAGGCCCGCACCGGCTCCTCGCTGGACTTCGCGCCCGTGGCCGCCCTCGCCGCGCGCTGCGCCGAGCGCTACCCGGGCCTGCGCGCGCTGACCGTGGACGCGCTGGCGTACCACGAGGCGGGCGGCTCGGCCGCGCAGGAGCTGGGCGCCTCCCTGGCGACCGGTGTGGCCTACCTGCGCGAGCTGACCGAGGCCGGCCTCACGGTCGAAGCGGCCTGCGCCCAGCTGGAGTTCCGCTACGCGGCCACCGCCGACCAGTTCCTGACCATCGCCAAGCTGCGCGCGGCGCGCCGGCTGTGGGCGCGGATCGCCGAGGTGTCCGGGGCGCCCCGAGCGGGGGCGCAGGTTCAGCACGCGGTGACCTCGCCGGTGATGATGACCCGCCGCGACCCGTGGGTGAACATGCTCCGTACGACGGTCGCGACCCTGGCCGCCGGGGTCGGCGGCGCCGACTCCGTGACCGTGCTGCCGTTCGACCATGCGCTCGGGCTGCCGGACGCGTTCGCCCGCCGTATCGCCCGCAACACCTCCACGATCCTGGTCGAGGAGTCCCACCTGGCCCGGGTGATCGACCCGGCGGGCGGCTCCTGGTACGTCGAGCGGCTCACGGACGAACTCGCCCATGCTGCCTGGGAGTTCTTCCGCACCATCGAGCGGGACGGCGGCCAGGCGGCCGTGCTGCGCTCCGGCCGCCTCCGTACGGACCTGGCGACGACCTGGGCCGAGCGTTCCAAGCGGCTCGCCAAGCGGCGCGAACCCATCACCGGTGTCAGCGAGTTCCCGCTGCTCGCCGAGAAGCCGGTCGAGCGCGAGCCGGCGCCCGAGCCGCCCTCCGGCGGGCTGCCCCGGGTCCGCCGGGACGAGGCGTACGAGGCGCTGCGCGCCCGCTCCGACGCCCACCGGGCGGCGACCGGCTCCCGCCCCCGGATCTTCGTGGCGACCCTGGGTTCGGCCGCCGAGTACACCGCGCGGGCGACCTTCGCCGCCAACCTGTTCCAGGCGGGCGGGATCGAGGCGGTCACCGAGGGCCGCTTCGAGGACAGCGGCGCGCCCGAGGCCGTGGTGTGCTCCAGCGACGCGCTCTACGCCGAACAGGCCGGGCAGGCAGCCCAGTCACTGCGCGCCTCGGGTGCCCGACATGTGTTCCTCGCGGGGCGCCCGGCCGACCACGCCGGCATCGACTCGTACGTCTTCGCGGGCTGCGACGCCGTCGCCGTACTCTCCGCGACCCTCGACCGCATGGGAGTGTCCTGATGGGAATCCCCGACTTCTCCGGCATCGAGCTGGGGGCCCCGGTCACCGAGGGTGGTGACGGGGAGTGGCGCCGGGCCGTCGAGCGGGCGACGGGCGCCGCGGAGCCGCTGTGGGAGACCCCGGAGGGCATCGGGGTCAAGCCGCTGTACACCGGCCGTGACCTGGAGGGCCTGGACTTCCTCGGCACCTACCCGGGCATGACGCCGTATCTGCGCGGCCCGTACCCGACGATGTACGTCAACCAGCCCTGGACGATCCGTCAGTACGCGGGCTTCTCCACCGCCGAGGAGTCCAACGCGTTCTACCGGCGCAATCTGGCGGCCGGCCAGAAGGGCCTGTCGGTCGCCTTCGACCTGCCCACGCACCGGGGTTACGACAGCGACCACCCGCGGGTGACCGGCGACGTCGGCATGGCGGGCGTCGCGATCGACTCGATCTACGACATGCGGCAGCTCTTCGACGGCATCCCGCTGGACAAGATGACCGTGTCGATGACGATGAACGGCGCCGTGCTGCCGGTGCTGGCGCTCTACATCGTGGCGGCGGAGGAGCAGGGCGTACCGCCCGAGAAGCTGGCCGGGACCATTCAGAACGACATTCTGAAGGAGTTCATGGTCCGCAACACCTACATCTATCCGCCGAAGCCGTCGATGCGGATCATCTCCGACATCTTCGCCTTCACCTCGCAGCGGATGCCCCGCTACAACTCCATCTCGATCTCCGGCTACCACATCCAGGAGGCCGGCGCGACGGCCGACCTGGAGCTGGCGTACACCCTCGCGGACGGTGTCGAGTACATCCGCGCCGGGCGCGAGGCGGGCCTGGACGTGGACGCGTTCGCGCCCCGGCTGTCGTTCTTCTGGGCGATCGGCATGAACTTCTTCATGGAGGTCGCCAAGCTGCGGGCGGCGCGGCTGCTGTGGGCCAAGCTGGTCTCCCAGTTCGAGCCGAAGAACACCAAGTCCCTGTCCCTGCGCACCCATTCGCAGACCTCGGGCTGGTCGCTGACCGCGCAGGACGTCTTCAACAACGTCACGCGTACCTGTGTGGAGGCGATGGCGGCGACCCAGGGCCACACCCAGTCGCTGCACACCAACGCCCTGGACGAGGCCCTCGCGCTGCCCACGGACTTCTCGGCGCGCATCGCCCGCAACACCCAGCTGCTCATCCAGCAGGAGTCGGGCACCACCCGGGTCATCGACCCGTGGGGCGGCAGCGCCTACGTGGAGAAGCTGACGTACGACCTCGCCCGCAAGGCCTGGGCGCACATCCAGGAGGTCGAGCAGGCCGGCGGTATGGCGCAGGCCATCGACGCCGGTATTCCGAAGCTGCGCGTGGAGGAGGCGGCCGCGCGCACGCAGGCCCGCATCGACTCCGGCCGCCAGCCGGTGATCGGCGTCAACAAGTACCGGGTGGAGAGCGACGAGCAGATCGAGGTCCTCAAGGTCGACAACTCCTCGGTGCGCGCCCAGCAGATCGAGAAGCTGCGGCGGCTGCGCGCTGAGCGGGACGAGACCGCGTGCCGGGACGCGCTGGACGCGCTGACCCGGGCCGCGGACGGCGACGGGAACCTGCTGGAGCTGGCGGTGCGTGCGGCCCGCGCCAAGGCGACCGTCGGTGAGATCTCGGACGCCCTGGAGAAGGTGTACGGCCGGCACGCGAGCCAGATCCGTACGATCTCCGGCGTGTACCGCAACGAAGCAGGGGAGTCCCCGTCCGTGGACCGCACCCGTGCCCTGGTGGACGCCTTCGAGGAGGCCGAGGGTCGCCGGCCGCGCATCCTGGTCGCCAAGATGGGCCAGGACGGCCACGACCGCGGCCAGAAGGTGATCGCCACCGGCTTCGCCGACCTCGGCTTCGACGTCGACGTCGGCCCGCTGTTCCAGACCCCGGAGGAGGTCGCCCGCCAGGCGGTCGAGGCGGACGTCCACGTGGTCGGCGTGTCCTCGCTGGCCGCCGGTCACCTCACCCTCGTACCGGCGCTGCGCGAGGCACTCGCCGAGGAGGGCCGGGAGGACATCATGGTCGTGGTCGGCGGGGTGATCCCGCCGCAGGACGTGCCGACGCTGCTGGAGATGGGTGCCGTGGCCGTGTTCGGGCCCGGGACCGTGATCCCGGACGCGGCGTACGACCTGGTGCAGCGGCTGTCGGCCGATCTCGGCCACGACCTCTGATCCGCATGGCAGCGATCGATCTCGACACGTATGTGAAAGGTGTGCTCGACGGGAAGCGGGCCCTGGTGGCCCGCGCCATCACACTCGTCGAGTCCACCCGCCCCCAGCACCGGGCGCTGGCGCAGGAGCTGCTCACCGAGTTGCTCCCGCACAGCGGCCGGGCGCGGCGGATCGGCATCAGCGGGGTGCCGGGCGTGGGCAAGTCGACGTTCATCGACGCGTTCGGCACGCTGCTGACCTCGCTCGGCCACCGGGTGGCCGTACTCGCCGTGGACCCGTCCTCCACACGCACCGGCGGCTCCATCCTGGGCGACAAGACCCGGATGGAGCGCCTGGCGGTGGACCCGGGCGCCTTCGTACGGCCCTCCCCCAGTGCGGGCACGCTGGGCGGGGTCGCAAAGGCGACGCGCGAGTCGATGGTGGTCATGGAGGCGGCCGGCTACGACGTGATCCTCGTCGAGACCGTCGGCGTCGGCCAGTCGGAGACCGCGGTGGCCGACATGGTCGACTCCTTCCTCCTGTTGACCCTGGCCCGCACCGGCGACCAGCTGCAGGGCATCAAGAAGGGCGTCCTGGAGCTGGCCGACGTGATCGCCGTCAACAAGGCGGACGGCCCGCACGAGCGCGACGCGCGGGCGGCGGCACGGGAGCTGGCGGGCGCACTGCGGCTGATGCACGGCAAGGACGCGTTCTGGACTCCGCCGGTGCTCAGTTGCAGTGCCCGTGAGTCGATGGGCCTGGACGTGGTGTGGGAGCGCCTGGAGCAGCACCGCACCCTGCTCGACTCCACCGGGCGGCTGACCGCCAAGCGCCGGGACCAGCAGGTCGGCTGGACCTGGTCGATGGTCCGCGACGAACTCCTGGGCCGGCTGCACGCGGACCCCGCGGTGCGCGAGACGGCTCCCGCCCTCGAACAGCAGGTCAGGGACGGCTCGTTGACGGCAACCCTGGCCGCGGAGCGCATCCTGCGGGCGTTCGGCGCCGGCGAGCGGGGCACGTCCGCCCCGTGACACGTCGGCGGCCGGGGTCGCACCGGGCGGTGCGGTCCCCGGCCGGGAACGTCGCGGGACGGTGCCGGTCCCGTCGGCGGGGCGCCGGTCAGGCGCGGGCGGGGAGGCGGGCGGTCAGTTCGCCGATGACCCGGTCGGTCTCCTCGAAGAGGTAGAAGTGGTCGCCGGAGAACTCGACGGAGTCGAACGGACCGGAGGTCCACTCGCGCCATCGTGCGACCCCGTCCGGGGAGAGCCTGTCGTCCGCGCGACCGGTGAACGCCGTCACCGGGCAGGTCAGCCGGGCGTCCGGGCGGGGCGTGTACTCGGCGAGCAGCCGGTAGTCGCCGCGCACCACGGGGAGGATCAGGCTCCGCATCTGCGGAAGTTCCAGCAACTCCGGTTCGGTTCCGCCCAGTTCGATCAGCGCCTTGCACAACTCGTCGTCGTCCAGCTGATGCAGGCGCCGGGGCGCGGGGCAGTCGGGGGCCTCCCGCGCCGACACGAACAGCCGCTCGGGCAGGTTTCCCGACTCCCCCAGGGCCAGGGCCAGTTCGTACGCCACGGAGGCGCCCATGCTGTGTCCGAAGGCCAGCCACGGGCGGTCCAGCACCGTACGCAGGTCCGCGGCCAGATCCGCGGCGAGTGCCGCGATGGAGGCGGGCCAGGGGTCGCCGATCCGGTGCACCCGCCCCGGGTAACAGGCGACGATCAGCTCCACCTCGGGCGGCAGCCGCTTGGCCCATGCGGTGTACACGCTGTACGAGCCGCCCGCGTGCGGCAGACAGACCAACTGGAAGCGGGCCTCGGGGCGCGGCCGGGGGCGGCGCAGGGATGTGGGCTCCGTCATGTGCGGGTGGCGTCCCTTCTCTTCTGTCTTTAGGTCATTCTCCGCCGTCGGCCGGGCCGTCTCCCCGCGGGGTCATGCGGAAGTCGAACCCGAGCGTCCCGGGGTCGAGGGCCGTCGCCCCGCCGTCGACCGTGAGCACCGCGCCGTTGACGTACGACGCGGCCGGGGAGAGCAGCCAGCCGATGGCCTGCGCCACCTCGCGCGGTTCACCGGGCCTGCCCTGGGGCAGGGGCCTGGTCGCCTCCTCGTAGGCGGCCGCCACGCCGCCGCCCGGTTCTCCGGACAGTCCGGCTTCCTCGGCGAAGCGCGCCATGCGCCGGTCGGCCATCTCGGTCCGCACCCAGCCCGGGCACACGATGTTGGCCCGCACACCCTGCCGCCCGTAGTCGACGGCGACGGAACGGCACAGCTGGAGCAGGGCCGCCTTGGACGTGGCGTACGGGGCGTTGCTCGTGCCGTTGCGCAGGGCGGACACCGAGGCGACGGCGACCACCGCCCCCTTGGCCTGCAGCAGGTGCGGGATCGCCGCGCGCAGAAGCAGCAGCGGGCCGGTGACGTTGGTGCGCATCACCTCCTCCCAGTCCTGCAACGACATGTCACCGACCGCTCCCCCGCGGCCGATGCCCGCGTTGAGCACGAGCCCGTCGAGTCGCCCGTGCGCGGCCAGAGTCGCGCGGACGACCCCCTCGGCCGCATCCGGGTCCCCGATGTCGGACGGGTACGTGAGCGCCCCGGTCTCCCGCTCGACCCGCTGCAGGGGTTCGGCCCGCCGGCCGGAGGCGACCACGTGGTGTCCTTGCTCGCGCAACAGCCGTACGGTGGCTTCACCGATCCCCGTACCGCCACCCGTCACGATGACAACCCGCTTGTCCGTCACTGCAGTTCAGCCCCTTCGTCGAGATCACCGGACACCTCCGAGCCTAGAACCCGGTGATCCTTCGCCGACGACTTCAGGACCCGCCCCGTGCCGGTCCGAGGTGTGAGCGCCCCACAGCGGGGCAGGCTGAACTCGCCTCGTCGTGCACCGGTCTGTCTCATTTCCGCCGGATCGGCCCGGGAGTGGGTCTGGCCCCACCCACCCGTACGTCCAGGCCCATACCGTGGCCCTCCCGCACTCCGTAGCGTCGGCATCACCACGAGACGGAGGAAGACAGACATGGCCAAGACCAAGGACGCCACGGTGAATGCGACGCAGCTCACGGACCCCCGTGTCCAGGGGGCGTTCGAGACGGTGAAGAGCTCCATCAAGCTCTACGGCGCGCTCACCGCTGCGGCGATCGTCGTGATCGCCGTGGTCGCGATGACCGGTCACTCGGTGACCACGTTCATGTGGGTCCGGTCGGTCGTGCTGCTGGCGGTCGCCGTGGTGATCCACCGGATGGCCGTCACCGCCTCGCAGGGAAATCGAAAGGCTTTCGACCGCGTCGAGACGCTGAGTGCCATCATGCCCATCGCGATCATCGGCGTCGACCTGATCCCGGGTGTCTGCCCGCTCTGGTTCGCCGTGCTGCAGGGCGTCTGCGCGCTGCCCGTCATCCGCGCCGCTGTCGTCACCCGCGGATCCACGCTGCGCGCCGTGTTCCCCAAGGGTGCCTGAGGGCAGTTCCCCCCGACGGAGTTCCGTTCCCTGCGGGGTCACACCGATCAGGCCTCGACGCACCCCATCTCAAGACAACCTTTCGACCGACCTGTTGGCGTATGCCGGTCGGAGTCGCCGACGCCGGGACACTCCCCGGACCGCGGTGAACGTCCCACCCAGGAGGACCCCCCGAATGTTCCGACGTATTGGAACAGCTGTCGTCCGTCATCCCGTCTGGACGATAGTCGCCTGGCTGATCGCGGCGGTGGCCATCGTCGCCACGGCTCCGAGCCTTCCCTCGAACAGCGACGAGAGCAGCTTCCTGCCCAAGAGCTACGAGTCCATCAAAGCGGCCACCGTCCAGGACAAGGCGTTCCCGGCCGCGTTCACCCCGTCCGCGATCGCCCTCTACCAGCGCACCGACGGCAGCCCGCTGACCGCCGGTGACAAGCAGGACGTCGCCCGGATCACCGCGCAGCTGGGCAAGGAACACATCGACCAGGTACAGAAGGTCGTGGCCGGCCCGCCCTCGGCGGACGGCAAGTACACGATGACCCTGGTCCAGATGGACGACCGCACCGCCGGCCAGCCCAAACAGGCCGACGCCGCGAAAGTCCTGCGCCAGGACGCGAAGAAACTCGCCCACGGCACCCACCTCCGGGTCAGGGTCGGCGGACCCGCCGCCCAGGCACTGGACCAGCAGGACTCCTCCAAACGCGGCGACGCACTGATCGGCATCGGCACCTTCGCCATCATCCTGGTCACCCTGCTCATCATCTTCCGCGCACCGATCCTCGCCGTGCTCCCCCTGGTCCTGATCGGCGTGGTCTCCGCCATCGCCAACGGACTGATCGCCTACGCCACCAAACTGTTCGACCTGCAGGCCAACAGCTCCATCTCCTCCATCCTCATCGTCGTCCTGTTCGGCGTGGGCACCGACTACTTCCTGTTCCTGATGTTCCGCTACCGCGAACGCCTGCGCGCCGGCGACGAACCCAAGCAGGCCATGACCGAAGCGGTCGCCCGGGTCGGCGAGGCCATCGCCTCCGCCGCCGGAGCGGTCATCATCGCCTTCCTCGCCCTGACCCTGTCCACCCTCGGCTTCCTGCGCCAGATGGGCCCCGCCCTGGCCATCGCGGTCGGCGCCACCCTCGTCGCCGGCCTCACCCTGATCCCCGCCGTGGTCTCCCTCATCGGCCCCAGGGTCTTCTGGCCCTCCAAGTCCTGGAAGAGCGAACCCTCCAACGCCCGCTTCGCCGCCCTGGGCCGCGGCGTCCAAAACCGCCCCGCCCTGACCGCCGCCGTCTCCGGCCTCATCCTCCTCGCCCTGTCCCTGGGCACCCTCGGCTACAAAGCCACCTTCGACCTCGCCTCCGGCTCCATGCCCAAGACCAAGGAGTCCATGGTCGTCCAGGACCAGATGCAAAAGGCCTACTCCGCCGGCGCCGCCGCACCCACCGACGTCTACCTCACCAGCACCAGCAGCACCCCCCTCGACAAGAACACCTTCACCGCCTACACCAGGAAACTCGCCGCCGTCGACGGCGTCGCCGCCGCCCGCCTCGCCCAGGTCAACCAGCAGGGCACCACAGCCGACTTCACCGTCACCCTCAAATACGAGGCCTCCACCGACCAGGCCATCGACACCGTCCAGCGCGTCCGCGACACCGCCCACACAGACGCCCCCACCGGCACCCGCGCCGTCGTCGGCGGCCTCTCCTCGATCTACAAAGACATCGACACCGCCGTCAACCACGACTACCGCACCGTCTTCCCCGTCGCCGCCCTCCTGATCATGGTCATCCTCGGACTGCTGCTGCGCAGCATCGTCGCCCCCTGGTACCTGATCGCCTCCGTCGGCCTCGGCTTCGGCGCCACCCTCGGCTCCACCGTCTGGATCTTCCAGAAGGGCCAGGGACACTCCGGCCTGATGTTCCTCCTCCCCGTGATCATGTATCTGTTCGTCGTCGCCATCGGCACCGACTACAACATCCTCATGATCGCCCGCCTCCGCGAAGAAGCCCGCGAAGGCCGCACCCCCCGCGAAGCAGCCGGCATGGCCCTCAAACACGCCGGACCCACCGTCGCCGCAGCCGGCTTCATCCTCGCCGCCACCTTCGCCACCATGATGCTCGCCGGCAACGCCCTCCTCACCGAAATGGGCTTCGCCGTCTCCTTCGGCATCGCCATCGCCGCCTTCGTCATGGCCATGTTCTTCACCCCCAGCCTCACCGCACTCATCGGCCACGCCGCCTGGTGGCCCGGACACGCCGACCGAGCCACCCACCCAACCCCCACCACCACCACCGACGAGCCCGTTGCCGACGAGGACCAGGACAAGGTCGCGCACGACACCTCGGGGCTCGGCAGGTAGCTCCGGCCTCGCACAGGTCCCGTCCCGAGCAGGGACGACGAAACGACATGACCGCCACCTCCCAGGAGGTGGCGGTCATGTCGTGCCCCGTGCCGGTTCTGCGCACGGTCGCTCTACTTGATCTGGATGTCTGCCGCCCCGTCCTGCGTCCCCACCAGGTGAATCCTGTGGCTCCCCAGGCTGAGATCCAGCTTCTTGCCCAGCTTCAGGCTCACACCGTGCGAACTGAGCGTGACGGAGTCGTCGCTGACTTCTTCTATGTCCAGCTTGAGGTTCTCGACCTTGATCGATGTCCCGGAGCGCACGTGAACCGTGCAGGAGCTTCCCTCACAGCGCGAATCGACCTGATCGGGCAAGCCACAGCCGCTCACCGCGAGCAGCGGGGAAACGAGAGCGAGAACGCAGGCAACGGCACGTGCGGAGCGACGCATTGAATGATTCCGATCCCCGAGCGGCGCCCGGCCATGAGAACGATCCTGGCGAAGAGACGAGAATGCCGACCCTGGAGAACGTAGGGGCGGCAGGCCCACGCCCGGTATCCGGCTACGCCCCTTCGCCGGTGGGCCTAGCCCCACCCGAAATCCCGCGGACCGCGTGCCACGAGGGCGTACGCTTCGAAGAGATGCCCGTGGGACGTCCCCGCGAGTGGCGCAAGCACCCCGGAACCGCCGGGGCCGGCGCGTCCGATCCTGCCGATGGAGGTCCGTACCCGGTGATCGAGGAGCTGCTGCCGGACTCGGTGGTGGCCGTGGAGACACACGGTGACGACGAGGCCGACCAGGTGCCCCTGTACCCCGAGGAACAGGCGGTCGTGGCGCAGGCGGTGGACAAGCGCCGCCGCGAGTTCGCCGTGGTCCGCGGCTGCGCCCGCCGTGCCATGGAGAAGCTCGGGGTGTCACCGGTGCCCCTGCTGCCCGGCGAGCACGGCGCCCCGCGCTGGCCCAAGGGCCTGATCGGCAGCATGACCCACTGCGACGGCTACCACGCCGCCGCCCTGGCCCGCGCCACCGACCTGGCCTCCCTCGGCATCGACGCCGAACCTCATGCCCCGCTCCCGGACGGCGTCCTGCGCCCCGTCGCCCTGCCCGCCGAGCGGGAGCGCCTGGCGCAGTTGGCAGCACGGCAGCCGGCCGTCCACTGGGACCGGCTTCTGTTCAGCGCGAAGGAGTCCGTGTACAAGGCGTGGTTTCCCCTGACCGGGCAGTGGCTGGGCTTCGACGAGGCGGACATCGAGATGTACCCGGCCCCGGGAGCGGCGCCGCTCGGCCGCTTCCGCGCCGAACTGCTCGTCCCCGGGCCGCTGGTGGGCAGCCACCGGCTCGGGCACTTCGAAGGACGGTGGACCGTCCGCCAGGGTGTGGTCGCCACCGCCGTGACGGTCCCGCACACCTGACCGGCCCCACGGTCACCCCGGTGCAGGCGGGTTGTCCGGAATTCGCTCGGGCTGCCGGGCCGGTACACGGCCGTCCGGCGCCGACGGCCTCGACGAGCCACCGGGCGGGGCACCGGGGGCGGCTGGAAATGGGTGGGGCTAGACCCACCGGCCACGGGGCGTAGCGGGATACCCGGCGCAGGTCGGGCACCGTACGTTCGCCTGTAGCCGCCGGGATCCAAGTCCCGGCTGGCACAATGGTCGCCGTGGCGAAAGGAATGGGCGAATGAGGCTGCCCGCGGGAGGCGGTCCCCTGCGCCGGTGTGCCGAGATCGCGTCGGGGCTGTACCGGTCCCTGGTGCTGGTCGGACTCACAAGCATCGTCGCAGCTGTTGCCGTGGTCGTCGGACTGGGCGGCTCCCAGGTGGCCTATTCCTGGTCCGACGGGTTGACCGCACCCGGGTTCGTCCGGGCGCTGGCGACCCTCGGGGAGACCCTCGTGGTGGTTCTGTGGATCGCCGTGGCCGTCTGGATCGTGCACCCGCTGACCAGCAGGTCGCTCGCCAAGGCCGCGCGCCGCTGCGCGGAGCGCTGGCTCGGCCTGCACATCGAGGTGAGCTACCGCCCCGTTCCGCCGGTCACCCGCATGGCGACGGGCTACTGGTGGGACGGTCACGAGTACCACAAGTCCGAGCGGGAAGCCCGCCGCCGGGCCAAGGTGCACGCCCGATTCCGTGATCCGCAGTTGCACTGGGACGGGCTGTGGGCCGTGGTGGCCGGGGTGACCGTGCTGCCGGTCGCGGCCCTGCCGCTGCTCGCCCTGGCCTGCGGCGTGTACATGGCCTTTGCCCCGGGTCTCGTCGGGTACGGCATCGCCCTGATCGCCGCAGGCCTGGCCGGGGCCCCGTTCGCGTGGCGGATCTTCGGGCCCGTGGCGAAGCGGTTCCTCGGGCCGGTCCCGCGCTCGCGGCTCGGAAAGCGGGTCGAGCAGCTGGAGGCCATCCGGGCGGACCTGACCCAGACACAGGCGGCCGAACTGGAGCGCATCGAGCGGGGCCTGCACGACGGAGCCCAGGCCCGCCTGGTCGCCATGGGGATGTCGATGGGGGCCGCCGAGCAGCTCGTCGACACCGACCCCGCCGCCGCCAAGGCGCTCCTCGCCGACCTGCGCGCCACATCGGCCACCGCGCTCGACGAGCTGCGCTCGCTGGTCCGCGGCATCAACCCGCCCGTGCTCGCCGAGCGCGGACTGGTGGACGCGGTACGGGCCCTCGCACTCGACGCCACGGTCGAGGTCACCGTGCACAGCTCCGTACCCGCCCGGCCCGAACGCCCCGTCGAGTCGGCGGTCTACTTCGCCGTCGCGGAACTCCTTGCGAACGTCGCCAAACACGCCCAGGCCTCTCAAGTGACGGTCGAACTCGGATATGCGCAAGGCACGCTGACCGCGACCGTGACCGACAACGGCATCGGCGGCGCCACCCCCTCACCAGGCTCCGGGCTGCACGGGCTCGAACGGCGGATGAAGGCGTTCGGCGGCCGCCTGGAGATCGACAGCCCGACCGGGGGCCCCACCCACATCACCGCGGCGGTACCATGCGCATTGTCGTAGCCGAAGATCTGTTCCTGCTCCGCGACGGCATGGTCCGTCTCGTCGAGGCACACGGCCATACCGTGGTCGCGGCCGTCGACAGCGGACCCGCCACGCTCGACGCACTGATCAGCGAACGGCCCGACGTCGCCATCGTGGACGTCCGGCTGCCACCGACGTTCTCCGACGAAGGCCTCCAGGCCGCACTCGCCGCCCGCCGGAAGGTGCCGGGACTGCCCGTGCTCATCCTCTCCCAGCACGTGGAACAGCTGTATGCGCGCGAGTTGCTCGCCGACGGGCACGGCGGCATCGGCTACCAGCTCAAGGACCGCGTCCTGGACGCCGGCCAGTTCATGGACGCGGTCCAGCGCGTCGCCGACGGCGGTACGGCGCTCGACCCGACGGTCGTCGCCAAGCTGCTGGGCCGGCCCATGCGCGCCGATCCGCTCGCCACGCTCACCGAGCGGGAACGCTCGGTGCTCGCCCTGATGGCCGAGGGCCTGTCCAACGCGGCCATCGCGGGACGGCTGTTCCTCAGCGAGGGCGCCATCAGCAAGTACACGACCACGATCTTCGCCAAGCTCGGCCTCGCCACCGACGACGACACCAACCGCCGGGTCCGGGCCGTCCTCACCTACCTCGGCGCCGATGGGAAGAACGACCAGTAGGGCCCTCCCCGGGGCCGGTCCCCCGTGTCCCGAAGGGCGCGGGGCAC
>NZ_JBFAET010000049.1:0-53455 GCF_040642095.1 Streptomyces sp. NPDC020362 | reverse complement strand
GCCCTGAGCACCCGGGCGGTCGCCCTGCGCGCCGAGGGGCCGGTGCCGATGCGGTCACCCGGGCCAGGACGGGCGCCGCCACGGCGCCCGGCGGAGGCCCGCCGGAGCCGTACCGGCCCGACACCGGTCCGCGCGTCCGGGTCAACCAGGTCGCCTACCTGCCCGCCGGTCCGAAGAACGCCACCCTCGTCACCGCCACCACCACCCCGCTGCCCTGGCAGCTGAAGGACGCCGGCGGACGGACGGTCGCCCACGGCCGGACCGTACCGCGCGGCACCGACGCCTCCTCCGGACAGAACGTCCACTCGATCGACTTCGGTGCCTTCCAGGGGCGCGGCACGGACTTCACCCTGACCGCGGACGGGGAGAGCAGCCGCCCGTTCGACATCGCGTCCGGCGCCTACAGCCGGCTCGGCCTGGACTCGCTGAAGTACTACTACACCCAGCGCAGCGGCACCGCGATCCGCGACGACCTCCGCCCGGGCTACGGCAGGCCCGCCGGCCATCTGAACGCCGCCCCCAACCAGGGCGACGCGCACGTGCCCTGCCGACCGGGCCTGTGCGACTACACGCTGGACGTCACCGGCGGCTGGTACGACGCCGGAGACCACGGCAAGTACGTCGTCAACGGCGGCATCTCCACCTGGGAGCTGCTGAGCACCTACGAGCGGTCCCTGCTCGCCCGCACCGGCGAGCCCGCCCGCCTCGGCGACGGCAGCCTCGACCTGCCCGAGAGCGGCAACAACGTGCCCGACATCCTCGACGAGGCCCGCTGGGAGCTGGAGTTCCTGCTGAAGATGCAGGTACCCGACGGCCGGCCGCTCGCCGGCATGGCGCACAGCAAGGTGCACGACGCCCAGTGGACCGGCCTGCCGCTGCTGCCCGGCGACGACCCGCAGAAGCGGGAACTGCACGCCCCGACCACCCAGGCCACCCTCAACCTGGCGGCGACGGCAGCCCAGGCCGCCCGCCTGTACCTGCCCTACGACCGGGCGTTCGCGGCACGCGCCCTGACCGCCGCCCGCACGGCATGGCAGGCCGCCCTCGCCCACCCGCGGATGTACCCCGACCCGGACGACGGCACCGGCGGCGGCGCCTACGCCGACGACGACGCGTCCGACGAGTTCTACTGGGCGGCCGCGGAGCTGTATCTCACCACGGGGGAGCGGCAGTTCGCGGACCACGTCCTCACGTCGCCCGTCCACACGGCGGACGTCTTCGGACCCCTCGGCTTCGACTGGGGCCGCACGGCGGCGGCCGGCCGACTCGATCTCGCCACCGTGCCCAGCGGGCTGCCCGGCCGGGACGAGGTCCGCCGCTCGGTGACCGAGGCGGCCGACACCTACCTGGCCACGGCCGCGTCCCAGCCCTACGGCATGCCGTACGCACCCGGCGGCAACGTCTACGACTGGGGCTCCAACGCCCAGGTCCTCAACAACGCGCACGTCATCGCCACCGCCTACGACCTCACCGGCAGTCCCCGGTACCGCGACGGCGCACTGGAGAGCATGGACTACATCCTCGGCCGCAACGCGTTGAACATCTCGTACGTCACCGGCTACGGCGAGGTCGCTTCCCACCATCAGCACAGCCGTTGGTACGCCCGCGAACTCGACCCGAACCTCCCGGACCCGCCCAGGGGCACACTCGCCGGGGGCCCGAACTCCGGCATCCAGGACCCGTACGCCCAGAGCAGACTGCAGGGCTGCACGGGCCAGTTCTGCTACATCGACGACATCCAGTCCTGGTCCACCAACGAGACGGCCGTCAACTGGAACGCGGCGCTGGCCTGGATGGCCTCGTTCGCGGCGGACCAGGGTCAGGGCCCGTCCGCGCAGCGGAGCGGCCGGAGTCGTGGGCCGGCCGAGCCGTCATGGCGCGGAAGTGCTGCGCCCTGCCTGCCCGTTGCCGTACCGGGAGAAGGCCCGGTGGGAGACGCCGTGGCGGGGGCCGCTCACCCGGGCGGCACCGCCATGTGTTCCAAAGCCTTGCGAGCGGCGAGACAGCCCGCAATTCTGAACGCCGGCTCGTGGGAGCCCATCGTCAGGGCGCGGGCTCGCCGCAGCACCACCCTGGTGGCGACCACGACACCGTGCTCGGCCAGACTCAACTGCTCCCTGATGCCCGCGGCGGCCGCGGCGAAGAAGAGCGGCAGATCCGCGGCGGGTTCGTAGTCCACCGTCAGCCCCTTGGCCACGTCGAAGGCGAAGCCCTGGGCCGCGGGCTCGAAATCCACCACGATCTCCGCGAAGTGCGGCGCGCAGTTCTGCCTCTGATGCAGCACACGCACGCCACGGATCGGATACGGGGGAAACCGGGACGGCGCTGACGTCATACCGCAACGCTACCGCTCCCCGGTTTCCTCGCACCGCCGGAAAGGCCGACCTTCAGCAGTCGGGTGCCGGGGCGAGGCGTCCGGGTGCCGCCGGGCCGTCCCGAGCCGGCGCACGGTGGATCGGGCACCCTCGCATCGGAGCCGGGGAGCCTGCTGCAGGACGCCAGGACGTTGCTCACACGCACTGGCTCCTCGCGACAACCGACGGTTTGATGCCTGAATCACCACAGCCACGCCGGAGCCTGATCGGACAACCGGTCCTCGGCGAGCCACAACGATTGGTTGGGCGCGCCTAAGATGAACCAGTGGACACCGAGGCATTGCGATCGTTCGTCCGGGCAGCCGAGTTCGGACAGTTCCAGCATGCGGCCGATGAGCTGGGCGTGACACAGCAGGCGGTCTCCAAGCGGATCGCCGGCCTGGAGCGCGAGCTGGAAGTCCGTCTGTTCACACGTACGGCCCGAGGGGTTGAGCTGACGCTCGATGGCCAGGCGTTCCTCCCCCACGCGCGGAGCATCGTCGCGGGCGTCGAGCGCGCCGTCACCGCGGTGAGGCCGGGCTCCCGGGCCCTTCGGATCGACGTTCTCGGCCTGCGCAGCGCGCAGGCCGTTGTTCTGCACGACTACTGGCGGTCCCATCCCGAAACCAATCTCGACGTGGTGACCCTCAGGGTCAACGACCCGCGTGTGGCGGTCGCCGCCGTCGAAGCAGGCGATGTCGACGCCTCGTTCCGTACCGTCACCGATCCGGCCGCACTGCCGCCCGAGGTCCAGATGATCCACGCGTTCGACTCCCCGCTGGAACTTCTCGTCGGCCCGAGACATCCGCTCGCCTCCGCGCGAAGACTGACGCCGGCGCAGCTGCGCAAGCACCGGATTTGGGTGCCGGGTATCGCACCCCGGAGTGAATGGGCAGAGTTCTACGATCAGCTCGCCACCGGCTTCGACCTGCGCATCGACGCGGCAGGCCCGCACTTCGGAGACGAAGTACTCCTGGACACCCTTGCGGACTCACGGACGTGGCCACCCTCGTCGGGGTACGCGACCGGTACATGTGGCCGACGAACTACGACCTGCGCCGCATCCCTGTCGTGAATCCGACCCTCGCATACCCGCTCTCGCTCATCCTCCCCAGAGCGAATCCACATCCAGAACTTCGTCGCATCATCACCCACCTCGGAACCCTGCCAAGACTTCCAGAGGCGGTCTGGCGTCCGTCCTGGGCAACGACGCCACAGCGCGGTGACAGCGACGACATCGCGAATGCTCGCAGGTCCTCACCCCGACAACGGTGACTCGATGGGCTCCTGACAGCATCTACCACCAGTGCCTTGGTGAGGCATGAGGCTCTCTCGGGCAAGGTGTGAACAGGGGGACAGGGGCCACGTGTTGGCAGCAACCGTGCACATGGTGCTACACCGCTCAAGTGCGTACGGTCGCGGGGTCCGGGGAGGGTGAGGAATCGGCGTACGTTCCGTGTGCGCCTCGGGTGCCTCGTCCTGTGAACCCGGCTGCCGGGGGACAATCCCGGGAACGGGGGAAGGAGCCGCAGCCCATGCTGTCCGCAGTCTTATGCCGTGCTCTCAGACGTCGCGCCGCGCTGGGGCTGTCCGCGTGGGCGACGGCCGTCGCGCTGACGCTGACTCCCGTGCTGCCGCCAGGAGTAGCGGCGGCCCAGTCCGCGGCGGCCGCCGACACCGCCGCCCGGGGCACGCCGAAGAAGCCGCCCGCGCAAAAGCCCCGGGGCAAGCAGATCACCAAGTGGTTCCAGGACCCCGTCGGCAACCTGGCCTACCAGGCGCGCAAGACCGCCGGGCTGGACCGGGCCTACGGCCGCAACCTGGCCATCGGGTTCGTGGACATCACCGGCCTGGACAACGCGGACACCACCGGCTACCGCGTGGTCGAGGCCGAGGAGCTGAAGCAGAACGACCCCGCGCTGTACAAGTCGCTCGGCCTTGCCAAACGTCCGCAGGTCGAGCGGTTCGTGATCGTTCCCACCTTCAACAACCCCTCCACCGGAGACGTCGACGGGGCGCACTCCGAAATCCGTTTCTTCTCACAGGAGCTGCTGTACATGGGGGTGACGGACCCCGCTCGTACGTTCCTCCTGTACTCCGACCTGTCGCCGTGCGACGGATGCGCGCCGAAGATCCCGGCGAACACCGAAGTGCGCTGGATGACCAAGCAGGGGGAGGGCTCGTACCAACGCAGGGAGCGCATCCTCAACGCCGCCGCAGCCGCGGACCACGAGGCGAACATGACGGACGCCGACCGCGAGCGCAACGCCAAGGCGGTGGCGCGCACACGGCAGCAGACGCTGGAGAAGCGGGCACGCGAAGCGGAACGGCTGGCGAAACTGTGGGGGAAGACGCCGTCGACGGCCTGCGCGACACCGCTCGCGGCGCCGCTCCCGGGAGGCGGGTCCGGTGTCCTGGCACGTGCGGCCCGCTGGTACGTCGTGGCGGCCGACTGCGAGGAGCCGGACGAAAAGGCCGCTGTACGGGCCGCCCCGAGCGGACTGGGCCGCGCACTGGCCGGACCCGTCGCCCAGGCACCCGGCGGCATCGACTTCTCCGCCCTCCAACTGCGCTACCTCTCCGACCCGGGCGACGGCAGCGGCCTGCAGTACTCCTTCGAGGCCCCCGCCTCCACCACCGGCGGAACCCCACCGACAGCAGGAACGAACGCCGCCCGGCTCAGTTCGGACGCCTTCTTCGTCTGGTTGGAACTGAACCCCTCGACGTTCTGGGTGAACCTCAACCCCACCGAACCCGACCGCATCGTCGACGCCGACATGGGCCGTACGGACGTGGGACGGGTCATGCTCCAGGCTGACCTGCGGCTGAAGAAGGACGTGGGCAGGCTCATCCATCCGGGCACGGAGCTGGGCGAGGAGTACCACGACCGGCTGAAGGGCACCTGCTCGTCGTCACGCGTGTGGATCGTGCCCGACCCGGCCGACGTCCACGTCGACGGTGACAAGCTGTACATCCTCAAGGCACCGCTCAAGGTCAAGATGGAGTCCGAGTACGTCCATCTCCCCAAAGGCCAGAGCGAGTTGGGCAACTGTCCCAAGGAGGACGACTCGACCCGCAGGCACAACGAGTCGCTCTTCCGTGGCCTGATCCTGCCGAAGCTCACCGAGCTCGTGAACATCGACTCGCACTACGCCGACCTGCGCCGCGTCCACCTCTCCCGCGTCGCCGCCCAGTGGTACCGGGACCTCGGCGCCTCCCGGCACACCACCTACCGTGATCTCGTCGATCAAGGCGACATCAACTCCTGGACCACCAGGACCGGTTGGAAGCCCAAGGACACCTTCGACCGGTACGTCAGCTCGTACACGAAGGGTGACTACCACTACACCCGCAGGGAGACCAAGGGGAAGTACATCTACACGTACACCTATGTGTACGGGGGAGTGGACCTCACCTCCGTGCCGCTGCGGAAGATCCCGGACAGCACCTTCGTCGCGCAGTACTCGAAACTGCCGAAGGACATCGACGCTTCCCTGACGCGCCCGGCCGGCGGGGGCGGGGCCGACGGCTCGCTGTGGCTGGGCTCCGGTACTCCGCGCCGGGCGGCAGCAGGCCCTGGCGCATCCGAACGCAACGACAGGCCGGGTGGGTCCGGACGGAACCTGACGACAACGTGGGTGCTGCCGCCGGCCCTGCTGATCCTCCTCGCTGCCGTCCTGTTGTGGCGGCGCCGCCGTCGCCTGTCCACTCCCGGTACGGCAAACCCCTCGCGCCGCTCCTCCGCCGGCACGGGCGCCGACCGGCCCCGTTCGCCCTACGACGACTACCTGTGAACCCGGACTCGACCACGGCTGCCCGGGACGGATACACCGTCCGGGCGTGTCACGGTGACCGACTTGGCGCCCGTGCGTGTGCCGGCGCGTGCTCGGGCAGTTCTCCACCTCGACGATCCCGTCCTGTGTCCGACCGCCGCCGTACACGGACGGGGGGTCGCACGGGTACCGCAGCCCGCCGGGCGCCACTTGGGCGGGCTGCGGTCCGGCTCTGCTGTTGCTTCACCTCGGTTCTGATCGTTCGTGGCGGTTACTTGCGGTATCCGAGGACCGTCATCATGCCGCTCTCCGAGTGGTACTGGTTGTGGCAGTGGAGCATCCACAGGCCGGGGTTGTCGGCGTCGAACTCCGCGACGATCTTGCGGTGGGGGAGGATGATGGCGGTGTCCTTGCGCGTCCCGGCCCCGTCCAGACCGGTCAGCGCGAAGGTGTGGCCGTGCAGGTGCAGCGGGTGCCACATGCTGGTGGCGTTGATGAGGGTGAGCCGCACCCGCTCGCCGGTGCGGACCGGGTGGCGCTCGCGGACGTCGTAGGCCTTGTGGTCGAGGCCCCAGTCGTACCTCTTCATGGTTCCGGTGAGCCTGATGCGCATCTCGCGGTCGGGTTCGCGGTCGTCCAGGGCCACTGAATCGTGGGGCACGAGCCGGCGGGCGGGGACGACCTTCCCGTCCAGTTCGTCCGGGCGGACATTGGCAGGCGGAGCGTTTCTTCCCTTGCTGGTGCGCAGGATCGCGAGGGCCTGACCCTTCTTCCCTTCGGCCAGCGCGACGAAGGGGAAGACGCCGTCCTTGGCGGTGACGAGCACGTCGTAGCGCTCTGCCATGCCGATCAGGAGGGCGTCGGTCTCCTTGTGCTCCACGGGATAGCCGTCGGTGTGCGTGACGGTCATGGCGTGCCCCCCCAGCGCGACACGGAAGGCGGTCTCGGAGCCGGCGTTGATGATGCGCAGCCGGATGCGCTCGCCGGGCTTGCACCGGAACTCCGAGGGATGGGTGGCCACACGGCCGTTGACGAGATAGAGGGGGTAGTTGACGCTGCCCGCCTCCCCGTGGAGCATGCGGCTGTGCGAGCCGTGCAGCACACGGTAGGGGCCGCTCGCCTTGTGGGAGTGCATCGCGTGCGGGCTCGCCGCCCGGCCGGGGCCGGAGCGGCCGCTTTCGGGGCCCATGGCCATGCCGCCCGCCTCCATGCCCGGCTTGAGCTGGGCGAGCACGTTGTCGGGGGTGGAGCCGTCGACGCCGTCGAGCCAGTCGTCCAGGACGAGGATCCATTCCTTGTCGTACTTGAGGGGCTCCTTGGGGTCGTCGACGATGAGGGGCGCGTACAGGCCCCGGTCCGGCTGCATTCCGACATGCGAGTGGAACAGATACGTCCCTGGATGCGCGACGGTGAACCGGTAGGTGAAGTCGGCCCCCGGATCGATGGCCTTCTGGGTCAGGCCCGGAGCGCCGTCCATGTCGCAGCGCAGGCGCACGCCGTGGGAGTGGAGCGTGGTGGTGTCCGGCAGCCGGTTGGCGAGGGTGAGGCTGAGGACGTCACCGGCGGTGACGCGCACGAGCGGCCCGGGCAGCATCTCGTGGTAGGCCCAGGTCCGCACGTGCCGCCCGCCCAGGTCCAGCGTGGACTCGGCGGCGGTCAACCTGAGCATGCGCACCGGACCGGTGCCGCGTCTGCGCTCGGCGGCACGGACCTCCGGACCCGACGGGTCGACATATCCCTTGGGCCCCGGAGGAACGAAGTCCCTCTCGGCGACCGCCATGCCCTCGGGGCCGGAGGGGGCACGGGAGCCGGAGCCGGTGCAGGCAGCCAGGAGTCCCGCACCGGCAGCAGCGATCGGGGCTCGAAGCAGGGTACGCCGCGAAGGTGTGTGCATGTAGGAAATGAGACACGTTTTGGGCTGATATCTGATGGATCTGCGGCGGCGCGTCTGATGATCGGATACTGGAGGCCGTAGGTGCCCCGCCGCTTCAGGCGGCGTCGTGGAACACCAGCCCCAGCGTGCGCCGCCGCCCCGAGCGCACGGTGCTCACCCCATGCCGCATCGCCCCGGCCGACCAGCCTCGGCGCGTCCGGACCGGGCGGTCCCGCGTCGTGAACACCATGCCGTGCCCCTGCCGCAGGCCATTCGCGGTCCCGCGCGACTGGGCCCGTGGCCGCTGTTCCACCATCAGGAACTCGCCGCCGGTGTAGTCCGTGCCGTACGCGTCCAGGGCGATCACCACCTGGAGCGGAAAGACCAGCTCTCCGAACACGTCCCGGTGCAGGGCGTTCCAGTCGCCCGGGCCGTAGCTGAGCAGGATCTGTGCCGACCGGTCCTGGCCGGCCGCGTGGCAGCGCTCCAGCCATGCGTCCAGGGAGTCCGGCCAGGGCGCCGGGCGGCCCAGACGGGCCGCCCAGTCCCGGGCGACGGGCAGCAGGCGCGGGTAGAGAGCGGCGCGCAGCGCGGCCACGGGAGCGGGCAGGTCGTGCGTGAAGTAGCGGTACGCACCCGACCCGAACCGGTGCCGGGCCAGGTCGACGGTGGTGCGGAACAGGTCCGGCTCGTCGTAGAGACCCGCCAGTTCGGCACACTCGCCGGGTGTCAGCAGGGGGCCGGTGGGCGCGCTGCCGAGCTCGTCCAGCCCCGTCGCGAGCGCGGTCCAGTCGGTGCGGGCGGCGCGCCGTCCGGCCTCGGCAGGGGTGAGGTCCATGTCTCTTCCTTCCCTCACACCAGGGTCGGCTGCAACGCACCCTCATGGGTGAGCAGCCACATCTTGCGCTCCACCCCGCCGGCGTACCCGCGCATCGAGCCGTCCGTGCCGATCACCCGGTGGCAGGGGCGCACCAGCAGCAGGGGATTGGCGCCGAGGGCCTGCCCGACCGTGCGGATCCCCTCCCGGGGCACGCCGAGGCGCGCGGCCAGGTGGCCGTAGCTGACGGTGGTGCCGTACGGGATGTCCTCCAGCGCCCGCCACACCTGCCGGTGGAACGCCGTGCCGGTGACGGCGAGCGGCAGACGGAAGCGGGTGAGGCGGCCGTCGAAGTACGCGTCGAGCTGACGGCGCACCTCGGCGAACGCCCGGTCGTCCCGGTCCTGCGCACGCACCGCGGGCGCGCCGCGTCGCCCCGGGAGGGTCACGGAGGTGAGGGTGAGGCCGTCGGACTGCTCGCCGGTCAGCAGCAGTTCTCCGAGCGGGCTCGCGCAGGTGGTGTGGACGGTGTGCGTGGTCATCGGATCCTCCTGGGTCTCTCCGGGTCCGCCCTCGAGTCTGCTGCGCCCACCCACCCGGCCACCGGCGGAAATCGGACCTGGCCCTCGCCCCCTGTAGGTACCGCCGAAAAGATGGCCTGACCTGGTGGTATTTACGAGTAAGTACCCTCGCGGTACCGTGTGGGCATGCCAGCTCTCAACGTGGAGTTCAGCGAACGCGAACTAGAGGACCTGCGCCAGATCGCCAAGGAGCGCGGTACGTCGATGAAGGCGCTCGTGCGCGAGGCCGCCGCCGCCGACATCGCCCGGCACCGTGCGCTGCAGGAGGGCGCGGAGGCATTCCGGAGCTTCTTCACCGCCCATGCCGAGGAGTTCGCGGCCGCGTTCCCCGACGACGAGCCCCCCGCCAAGGGCGAGGCCGCCTGAACGATGTCCTCCGTCATCCATATCGACGTCCCGTGGCTGCTCCAGCGCCACGAGGAGGTTCTGCCCGACCAGCCCACGGTCGACGACTTCTCCGCGCTGGTCGCCGCCGTCGCCCGGCATCGCGTCGACCCGCCCCGGCTCGGTGTGGACTCCGACCCCGCCTGGCGGGCCGCGGCCCTGCTGCACACCCTCGCCGTCCTCAAGCCGCTGCCGGCGGCCAACGCCCGCTTCGCCTGCGCCACCGCCGTGGCCTACATGTTCACCAGCGGCGTCGGCATCGACCCGCCCTACGGCGCCCTCGTCGACCTCGCCCGCGACCTGATCTCCGGCAAGACCGACGTGTACGGCGCGGCCGACCGGCTCCGCTCCTGGCAGATCTGACACCGCCCGGCCGGCGGGGGAAGCCGCCGGGGCCGCCGGCCGGGGGCGGGAGGAACGGGCCGGCGGCCGGCTTCGCGCAGGAGAGCCGCCGTCCTGCGCGGGCCTTCCGAGAAGGGCCGTGACCCAGTCCACTCCCGGGGCGCGTGACTCGGGAGCGCGCGCGGCCCCCCGGTGTGTGCGCGCCCTTCACACGGGGCGCGGGCAATGCCGGAAACCGGCGTACCGGACCTGGCTCTGCGCCGGATTTCTGACTTTCTTTCAAACCTGTTGATGTCTTACGCGCGCCTTGTTGCGTGTGTGGAAGTTGTGCAAGGGTTGAAACACTCGTGCGGGGGATAATGGCCGGTGCTCTTACGGCAGTTGGGGAACCGGCCCGTCACGGCGCCGGTGAATTCCCGCTCCCCGCGCACGCGACCCAATGGTTCGCACCAACGCACCACACGCATCAAAGGAATCAACTCCGTGCCAACCCCCCACCCCCCTTGTCCGCCCTACCCGCCTCCCGGCGGCGATCCCGGAGAGTCCGACGAGTCCGTCGCCGGGCCCCTGCGTGCCGGTTCCGATGTGGAGGCCGCCCGGTCCGCCGCACTGCTGATGGCCCGGCACTGGCAGCCGGTGCAGGACTACGCGGTCATCTGTCTGGCCGCACCCGGGCCTCTCGCCCACATGGTCACTGCCACCGCCTTCCACCAGGTTCTCGACCGGCTCGCGTTCGGCGAAGGAGCCGACGCGCTGCGGCCCCGCCTGCTCGTGGCAGTGCGGGACACGGTCCTGAACTGGGCGACCGCGGACCGAATAGCCGCCATGCTGCCCGGCCTCCAGAAACCCGCCGGGGGCCGCGGTATGCGCACCGCGAAGTCCCTCATACCGGAAAACCGCGCACTGTCCGAACGTTCTTTCCATAGCCTTCCCCGGCTCGAACAGGCGTTGCTGTGGCACACCGAGGTCGAGGCCGAGCCGATAAACATCCCCGCGGGTCTGCTCGGCATGGATGTCGACAGCGCGGGGGTCGCACGCGAACAGGCCCGTGAGAAATTCCGGGAAGGCTGTGTCCGCGCGCACCGGGAACTCGCGCCCAGTACCGAATGCCGCCACTACAACCGCCTTCTCGACGGGCCGATCCGCCGGGGCGGACCCCTGCTGCCGGACGTCCAGCAGCACCTCGCCGCCTGCCCCTACTGCCGGTACGCCGCCGAGCAACTGGGGCAGATCGAGGCAGGCATCGGCGTGCTGCTCGCCGAAGCGGTCCTCGGCTGGGGCGCCCGCCGGTACCTCGACTCCCGGCCGGGCCGCCGGGGACCGGGCCCCACCCGCGCCCGCAGTGATTCCCGCCGCTCCGGCGGACGCCGGCGCGGCGGCGGAAAACCCGGGCTGCTGGGCCGGATCCCGGTGCCCGGCGGGCGCCGGAGCGGCGGCGCAGTGCCCGGGGAACTCGACGGGATCCCCGCGCCCGCGCATCGCGCCCGCGGGGCCGACCGGGCCGGCTGGTCGTCCAGGACGCTGCTCACCGGCGTCGGCGTCGCCTCGGCCGGACTGCTCGCGACGGTCCTGGTGATCAGCCTGTGGCCGCACGGCGGCGACGGCACCGACCCGGTCGCCTCCAAGGGCGCGGCGGGCGGCACCGACGCCCCGTCACCGCCCGCGTCCGCCACGGCGCCCGGTACGGCGGGCCTGCCCTCGGCCGGCCGGCCGACCCGGCTGCACAACGCCGCCGCCGACCTGTGCCTGGACATCAAGGGCAAGCCGGCCGCCGGCGCGGACGCGGTCCTCGCGGCCTGCTCCTCCGCGCCGACGCAGCAGTGGACGTACGACGCCGACGGGCTGCTGCGCAATGGCGCCGACTCCGGCCTGTGCCTGGACTCGCACGCCGACGCCGGCGTGGTCATCCTCGGCACCTGTCCCGACGCCGGCGCACAGCGCGGGGACGACGCGCGCTACGACCTCACCGTACGGGGCGAGTTGCTGCCCCGCTGGGACGAGACCCTCGCCCTCGCCCCGGCCGGTCAGGAAGCGGGCGCCGACATCGTCGTCAAGGTCCGGGACCGCTCCGCCGGGCAGCGCTGGCTGACCGACGGGCCGTCGGCCAGTCCCGGCTCCCTGTCCGTGGCCGGCACCGGCGGACGCTCCGCGCAGCCGGCGGAGCTGCCCGGGACGGGCACCTAGCACCCTGCGGAGGAGGACACCGCGGGAGCCCCCCCGGGGACGGGGCGGCCGTCCTCGAGGGCTCCCGCAACGCAACGACGGCCGGACCTCACATGTGTCCCTCGTCGAGGTCGTCCGCGGTGACCGTGCCGGGCGTGGCGTGTCCGGCCAGGGCAAGGGTGAGGTCGAACTCCGCGAGGAGACAGCGGATCACGTGCTCTACGCCCGCCTGTCCGTCCAGGCCGAGCCCGTAGACGTACGGGCGCCCGAGCAGCACCGCCCGCGCGCCGAGGGCGAGCGCCTTGAACACGTCGTCCCCGGTGCGCACTCCGCTGTCGAACAGCACGGTCAGCCGGTCGCCGACCGCGGCCGCGACGCGGGGCAGCGCGTCGGCCGCCGCTACGGAGCCGGCCACCTGCCGGCCGCCGTGGTTGGAGACCACCAGGCCGTCCATCCCGGCGTCCGCGGCGAGCCGGGCGTCGTCCGGGTGCAGGACGCCCTTGAGGACGATCGGCCCGTCCCAGTGGTCCCGCAGGAAGGCGAGGTCCGGCCAGGTGTGGCCGGCGTCCCCGAACAGGCCGAGGAAGTGCATCACCGCCGCGTTCGGATCCTCGTGCACAGGTTTGGCCAGGCCCGCCCGGAAGGCCGGGTCGGTGAAGTAGTTGGCGGTGCCCACCCCGTGCAGGAACGGCAGATACGCCTGGTCCAGATCCCGGGGCCGCCAGGCCAGTATCGGCGTGTCCAGCGTGACGACCAGCACCGTGAATCCGGCGGCCTTCGCGCGGGCGAGGAAACTCCGGGTCACCTCGCGGTCCTTGCCCCAGTACAGCTGGAACCACCGCTCCCCGTCCCCCATCGCCGCCGCCACCTGCTCCATCGGCGTGCTGGCGGCCGAGGACAGGACGTACGGCACGCCCTGCGCGGCGGCCGCCCGGGCGACGGCGGACTCGGCGTCCGGATGCATGATCGATACGGTGCCCACCGGAGCCAGCGCCAGCGGTGCCGGCAGGGCACGGCCCAGCAACTCCACCGACAGGTCGCGTTCCTGCACGTCCCTGAGCATGCGCGGGACGATGCGGCGCCGGGCGAGGGCGGCCCGGTTGGCGCGGGCCGTGCTGCCGTCGCCCGCGCTGCCCGCCACATAGCCCACCGGACCCGGCCCGAGCCGGTGTTCGGCCAGTTCCTCCAGGCGGGTCAGGTCGGTGGGCAGCCGGGGCACGGCACCCGTCATCCCGTTCAGATAGATCTCGTACTGGAAGTCCGCCCAGTGCTTCGCCATCCGGCCCTCCCGCCGCTCGTCGCTGAGGTGCGCTGCAGGCCGACGATACGGGCCGGCCGAAGCGGTGCACAGGCGCCCTCAGATCCGGGCGACCGCCCGTACCGGAGCGCCGTCCGCCCCGGGGATCCGCAGCGGGAAGAGGAACACCTCGATCTCGTCGGCGCCCACCAGCCGTTCCAGGCCGGTCAGGTTCTCGGCGATCACCCCGCCTGCGCCGCACAGCACCCGATGGGCCGGCAGGCCGGAGCCGGCGTGCGGATCGCCCGGCCCGGGAGTCGGGTCGACGCTGAGCGCGTCCACGGCCACGGTCCGGGCCCCGGCCCCCACGACGGCCTCGGCCGCCTCGGGAGTCAGCCAGGGGTGGGCGAGATACGCGTCGGTGCCCCAGTGCGCCGACCAGCCCGTGGCGAGCAGCAGCAGCGCGCCGGGTGCCGCCGCGAGCGCGTCGAGCGCGGAGGCCAGCAGGGCCGGGGTGATCGGCGCCCGGGCGGGCAGCCCCCGCACGTCGGCCACGACCGCGCGCCCGGCGAACCGGTCCAGCGGCAGCTCGTCCAGGCGGGGCCAGGCGTCGTCGATGTGGTACGGCGCGTCGACGTGCGTGCCGGACTGCGAACCCAGGTGCAGCGCCAGCACGTTGACGCCGTCGGCCGGCGCCCGCAGGGCGGGCGAGACCGTGACCTCCGGGTCGCCGGGATACACGGGCATCCCGGCGACCACGGGCACCGACAGATCGAGCCAGCCGGTCATCGGCCGCCCTCCGCCGCGAGCGCGGGCACGTCGGCCGCCGGGGCACCCGGTCCGGTGATCGGCGGCACCGGCGCCTCCACGGTACGAGCCAGTCGCGCCCCCTCGGGCCCGTAGGCCGCCCGGGGTTCGGGGAACAGCCGCAGGAGCGTCAGGAAAAGGATCGCGGCGACGGCGAGGGAGAGGGGAAGGCTGATGTCGACGCCGTTCGCGAGGTCGCCCAGCGGGCCGACGAACTGGCCGGGGATGTCGGTGAACAGCACGCCGATCACCGCGGACACCCACCAGGCGGTCATGCCGCGCCAGTTCCAGCCGTGTGTGAACCAGTAACGGCCGCCGCGCTGACGGCGGTTGAAGACCTGCAGCGCGTCCGGGTCGTACCAGCCGCGCCGGGTGTGGAAGCCCAGCATCATCACGACCATCCACGGTGTGGTGCAGGTGATGATCATCGTGGCGAACGTCGAGATGGACTGCACGAGGTCGAGGCCGAACCGGCCGATGAAGATGAACGCGATGGACAACACGCCGACCAGCAGCGTCGCCTGCACGCGGGACAGCCTCGGGAACACGGAGGAGAAGTCCAGGCCCGTGCCGTACAGCGAGGTGGTGCCCGTCGACATGCCGCCGATCAGGGCGAGCAGACACACCGGCAGGAAGAACCAGCCCGGCGAGATGGCCAGCAGCCCGCCCACGAAGTCGGGGGCGGCCGGGTCGACGTACTTGGGGGCCTTCGTCGCGATGATGCTCGCGGTGGCCAGGCCGAAGACGAACGGCAGCAGGGTCGCGAGCTGGGAGAGGAACGCGGCGCCGACCACCTTGCGGCGCGGCGTGGCCGCCGGGATGTAGCGCGACCAGTCGCCGAGGAAGGCGCCGAACGACACCGAGTTGGAGAGCACGATCAGGGCCGCGCCGATGAACGAGGGCCAGAACATCGACTGCGTCGCCGCGTTCGACGAGGCCGTGAACGCACCGGCGTACGACGGGTCGAAGTCACCGGCGAAGGCGATCGCGCCGAGCAGGAACAGCACGGTCGCCGAGGTCACGGCGATCTTGTTGACGAACAGCATGAACCGGAAGCCGTACACGCACACGGCCAGGACCAGCCCCGCGAACAGCGCGTACGCGACGACGTACGACAGGGTGTCGCGCTCCAGGCCGAACAGCCGGTGCGCGCCGCCGACCAGGGCGTCCCCGGAGCTCCACACCGAGATGGAGAAGAAGGCGACGGCGGTGAGCAGGGACAGGAACGAGCCGACGACACGGCCGTGCACGCCCAGGTGCGCCGAGGAGGACACGGCGTTGTTGGTGCCGTTGACCGGTCCGAACACGGCCATCGGGCACAGGATCAGGGTGCCCGCGACGACACCGAGGACGGTGGCCGCGAGTCCCTGCCAGAAGGAGAGCCCGAACAGGATCGGGAACGCGCCGAGGACGCAGGTGGAGAAGGTGTTGGCGCCGCCGAAGGCGACCCGGAAGAGGTCGAGCGGGGTTGCGGTGCGGTCCGCGTCCGGGATGCGCTCGACGCCGTAGGTCTCGACCTCGGTGAGGGACGGCGGCGCGGCGGGGGACTCGGGGGACTGAGGGGTCAAGGAGGGCTCCAGCGAGGTTGCGGCGGTGGAGCGCTTGGTGGCGCGGCAAGGGTGAACGACCGGTCGCTGCCGCAGGGGTGTGCGACGCGGGCGGGGGCCGTCCTCGAGGGGTCTGGCGACGGTACGGCGCCGCCGAAGACCCCTGCCAGAGGACGATTCATCCATCTGCACCGTCGTCGTTGGAGGAATCGGCCACCTCCTCGGCGTCCGGTCCCTGTGCCCGGACCCGCTGGACGTGTTCCAGGGACTCGCGCAGCTCGGTCAGCCAGTCGTCGGTGTGGCGCTGGACCAGGCGCACGCACCAGGCGAGGGCGTCACTGCGGCTGCGCGCGACGCCCCCGGCGATGAGGGTGTCCAGAACCTGCCGCTCGGGCTGCCGCAGCCGGGTCATCACCGGCGCCGCGACGTGCGTGAACAGGGCTCGCTGGGCACCGCACACCACGCCCCACGACACCTTGCGGCGGAACAGGTGCTCGGCCTCGCGGGCCACCTCGATCCGTTCCTCACGGGTGCGCTCCCGGAACTCCTGGATCCGTGCCTGCACGGCGGCCTCCCGCTCGGCGTCCGAGGCGCCCGTGGCGAGCCGGGGCTCGGGGATGCGCCCGATCACCGTGATCTCCTCGCGGTCAGCGGTCACCTCGGCCAGTTCCTCGAAGAGGTCGTCGGGCAGCCGGCCGGCGAACCAGCCGCGCAGCTTCTCTTTCTGCTCCGTTGTAATCATGTAATGAGGATTACTCCGTGCCCTCCATGAACGCAAGGAGTCGTGAAGAGGTCGTGAAGGGGTTCGCCGAGGGGCGAAGGCGGAATGTTTCAGGCCTATTAACGAGGCGGTCTTTTTCAGCCATGGGATCGCTCTCAGCGATCAAGAACCGCTCAGTTGTGCGGTCGAACTGCTCGGATTCCGTGACTTCACGCCACTGCTTCAACACGCAAGGTTACTGAAAGCTGTGGGTGGGATGTGTGTTTCGGAGGCGGACTCGGCAGAGTGGCGCTCGCCGCTCCGGCGCCGACCGGGTCGGAGTGGGCACCCGTCAATTCGAGCGGAAGGATGCATACAATGCGGAACCCCGCGCGCTGGGCAGCGATCTTCGGCCTCACGGCCACGACCGTCTGCGGACCCCTGATCGGGGCTGCCGCCGCTGCACCGGACGCCGCCCCGTCGTCGCTCTACGCCCCCTCGGCGCTGGTGCTCACCACCGGCCACGGCGACAACGCGGTCACGGCCACCCCGGAGCGCGCCGTCACCCTGAACTGCGCCCCGACGGCCTCCGGCACCCATCCTGCCGCGGCCCAGGCCTGCGCCGAACTGCGCGGCGTCGGCGGCGACTTCGCGGCCCTCAAGCCCCGTCCCGACGTGTGGTGCACCAAGCTGTACGACCCCGTCGTGGTCACGGTCCAGGGGGTCTGGCAGGGCAAGCGCGTCTCGTACGAGCGCGTCTTCGGCAACACCTGCGTGAAGGACGCTCTGGACAGCAGCGTCTTCGCGTTCTGAGGACCGGGATCGCAGGGTCTCCTTAGCGCCGGATCAGGCCCGCAAATGGGGAGTGCGGCCCCCTGGAGCGGGGATCTGCGATCTCGTACCGGGAGCGGTGGGCGGAGTGGGGCCGCCCTCCGGTTCCCGGGCACACAGCCGCTCCCCGGGCAGGTCCGTGGGGGGCCCGTCCCGGGGAGCGGCGAAAAACAACTGGTTTCGTCCGGCGCCGCGCTCTCATGTGCCCCGCCATGGTGTGCGCCGCGGCCACCAGGCCGGTACGGCCCGACGGTAGCGCTCGTAGTCCGCACCGAACCGGCGCACCAGCGCCGGCTCCTCGTACCAGCGGACGAAGGCCAGGCTCAGCAGCCAGGCGCCGGCGGCGTACACGAACAGCACCGGCCGCGCCAGCAGCAGCCCCTGCCCGGCCAGTACGGCGGCCACGGCCACGTAGATCGGATTGCGCACGTACCGGTAGGGCCCGCTCACCACCAGCCGTGCGGGCGGCGCGATCGGGGCAGGGGTGCCGAGGCCCTCCAGCGCGAACCGCGCGAAGGCCTCCAGGATCACGGCGGCGCCGGCCGTCAGGGGAACCAGGCCGAGCAGCCGCAGGGGCAGCCACCAGTCACCGGCCCGCCAGCCGCCGGTCAGCCACCACGGCACCAGTACGGCCGCGCTGCCCGAGACCAGGACCAGGAACAGGGCGGTGCCGAGCGCCGCCGACGCCTTGCGCACACCACCACCATGACAGCGTGAAGGGGCCGCCGTCTCCCTGCTGACGGCGGCCCCTTCGTCGTGGGCGGCGGCTACATGTGGACGACCGGTGCCGCTGCGGCGTCCTGTCGCGGAACCCCGCGCCGGTAGAGCAGGAACGCGAGGACCGTGCCCGCGGCGAAGAAGCCCGCCGACCACCAGAAGGCAGTGGTGTAGCTCTCGATCGTCGCCTGGGCCTGCGCCAGCTTGTTCGTGGGGTCGTGGTCCGCCAGGTAGTCGGTGGCGGCGCTCGCGGCGAGGGTGTTCAGCAGCGCCGTGCCGATCGAACCGCCCACCTGCTGCATGGCGTTGACGGTCGCCGAGGCGACACCCGCGTCCTCGGCCGCGACCCCGCCGGTGGCCAGCTGCATGGCCGGCGGCATCACCATGCCGAGGCCGACGCCGATGACGATCAGCTGCGGCAGCACCGCGCTGAGGTAGTGGGAGCCGAGGCCGATGCCGGTCAGCCAGGCCATGCCGGCCGTGGCGATCGCGAAGCCCAGCGGGATGACCGCCTTCGGGCCGATCCGGGGCAGCAGGACCGTGGTGCCGACCTGCGCGGTCACCATCAGCGCGCCGACCATCGGGAGGAAGGCCACGCCCGTCTTCGTGGGGCTGAAGCCGAGGTTGAGCTGGAGGTAGTAGGTCAGGAAGAGGAACACGCCGAACATGCCCGCGCCGGTGATCAGCACCGCGAGGAACGAGGCGCCGCGGTCGCGGTCGAGCAGGATGCGCAGCGGCAGCAGCGGGTGCGCGGCCCGGGTCTGCCACCAGGCGAAGGCCGCCAGCAACAGGCCGCCCGTGATCAGGAAGCCCCAGGTCAGCGGCGAACCCCAGTCGTGCGTCTCGGCGTTGGAGAAGCCGTACACCAGGGAGAACAGACCGGTGGCGACCAGGACCGTGCCCGGCACGTCCAGCTTGGCGTCCGCCGCGTCACGGTGGTTGCCCAGCAGCACCCAGCCGCCGGCGAAGGCGACGACCGCGATGGCCACGTTGACGTACAGGGTCCAGCGCCAGTCGAGCGCGTCCGTCAGCACACCGCCGAGCAGCAGGCCCACCGCACCGCCGGCGCCGGCGATCGCGCCGTAGACGCTGAACGCGCGGGCGCGCTCACGGGCGTCGGTGAACGTGGTGTTGAGCAGGGACAGCGCGGCCGGTGCGAGCAGCGCGCCGAAGGCGCCCTGCAGGGCGCGCGCGACGACCAGCATGGTGAAGCCGTTCGCCGCGCCGCCGAGCGCGGAGGCCGCCGCGAAGCCGACGACGCCGACGAGGAAGGCGGGCTTGCGGCCGAACAGGTCGGCGATCCGGCCGCCGAGCAGCAGCAGTGAGGCGAAGGCCAGCGCGTAGGCGGTCACGATCCACTGGCGGCTGCCGTCGGAGAAGCCGAGGTCGGCCTGGGCGGAGGGCAGGGCAATGTTCACGATCGTGGCGTCGAGCACCACCATCAGCTGGGCGACGGCGATGACCGCAAGGATCCACCAGCGTGTGGGGGAGGCGGCCGGCGGCGCCTCGACGGCGACCTCGGGGGCGCCGTCGGTCAGGGTCTTCTGGGCCATCGGAACTACTCCAGGGAAGTCGTTCGAAACAGGAAAGTGGGACACGGACAGCTCATAAACGAAACTGTTTCGTACGCTTCGAGGCTAGACCAGCTTGAGCGAAACGGCAACGTTTCGTTTCTCGGGACTCGTGCATTCCTTGACGGGCATATAACTCACGAGGCATATTGTCTGTATGTCCGACGCCGCACTCTGGAGCGCCCTCGCCGACCCCCACCGGCGGGCCATCGTCGCGCTGCTCCTGGAGCGGCCCCGGCCCGTCGGGGAGATCGTGGAGGCATGCGGGCTGAGCCAGCCGAGCACGTCCAAGCACCTGAAGGTGCTGCGACAGGCGGGTCTGGTCCGGGTCCGGCAGGACGCGCAGCGCCGCGTCTACGCACTCGACCCGGCTCCGATCGCCGCCCTCGACGCCTGGCTGGCGCCGTACCGCGCACTGTGGAACCGCAGCCTCGACGCCCTGGGCCGCCGCCTCGACGGGACGGGCGAGACGCCGGACGACACCTGAGCCCCCACCACGAAGGACCGAGCGCCATGTCCGTCGACCTCACCGGCACCTATCTGACCCTCGACGACGGCCGCCCCGCCGTTCGCTTCAGCCGCACCTACGACCACCCCGTCGACCGCGTCTGGCACTTCGTGACCGACCCGGACGAGCTGGCGGGGTGGTTCCCGTTCCAGGTCGCGATGGAACTGCGCGCGGGCGCACCCATCCGCTTCTTCGGCGAGCCGGGCACGCCGGAGTTCACCGGCCGGGTCCTCGCCGTCGACCCGCCCAGGCACCTCTCCTTCGCATGGGGCGGCGACGAACTCCACTTCGACCTGGAGGAGGCGGGCGACGGGCGGACCCGCTTCACGCTCACCGATGTCCTCGTCGCCGAGAACACCGCCGCCCGCAACGGCGCAGGCTGGGAGGTGTGCCTGGCCGCCCTGGACGCCAGGGCCCGCGGCGAGCGGTCCGAGGGCCCGCACGCCGGACCGGGCGCGCCCTGGAAGGAGTTCTACGACGGGTACGTCGGCGCCGGAGTGCCCTCGGGTGCACCCGTGCCCGGGCTGGAGTGAGGAGCCCGGTCCGGGGCGGCCGCGCCAGGGAGCCCCGGCGACCGAGGCGGACGGCGTGTCGCCGTTCTGCGCCTGGCGGGCGCGCTGGACGACCATGCCGGCGATCCCCGACAGAACACCGGAGTCGAGTTCCTGGTAGCCGCCGCCGTAGCTGACGCGGAGCACGACGGTGCCCGCCCGGGCGACGGTTGCCATGGCGTAGGTGTACTCCGAGCCGGTGCACTGCCGCTGGGGGAACGCGACGCTCTGGTCGCCGAGCCGGCCCAGCGACATCGACGAGACGTCGTCCCCGAACCGACCGGCCCGGCTCGGTGCCGGTAGCCCGCGGCCGCCGCGTCGGCGCTGTCGTACGCGTCGACGAGGATCGATGCCTGGTCGGAGCCGCCCGGGACGGCGTAGGCGACCTCGCCTTCGCTGAGCAGCCCCCCACAGCTGCCCATGGAACTGTCCGTCGTCCTCCTGGTGTTCGCCTTCTCCGAGAGCGACCAGCCGGAGGGCATGCTCTGCAGGTCCGGCAACACGCCCTTGGCGAGCGCGAGATCCCGGACCGGCGCCACCTTGGCCTGCCCGCCGGCGGGGTCGCCCACGTCCTTCAGGGGAGTCTGTGCGCCGTCGCCGTCCCCCGCGCCGGTCGCACCCGCCGACGTCGTGCCCTGTGCGCCGGAGTCTCGGCCGTCGACAACTCGCACCAGGCCGTAGACGGCGAGGCCGAGGATGACGGCCACGACCAGCACCAGGGCGGTCGGCTTGGCGCCTGTTCCGTTCGTCCTGTGAATGGTCAACGGGCCGAAGGTGATGGTGTTGCCCTTGGTGTGGGCGCCGAGCACAGCGGTGTTCATGTCCCGGCCCGCGTATCGCGGCGACGGTGCCTGCTGCCGGACCTCCTCGCGCAGCTGTATGGGCTGGTCCGCGAACGCGGCGTCCGCGCCGATGGCCGCGGTGAGGCGCCGCTCGACCTCGCCGGGCTCCTCGCCGATCCGGTCGAGAGCGGCGTTCCCCCCGGGGGAGGACCCCAGTCGCTCGCGCACCACCCGCACGACTTCCGCTCCCGCGGCCCCTTCCACCGTGCCCGCCGCCCCGCTCGACACCTGGTTCAGCAGCGGCATGATCCAGGCCGTCGACTCCGATGCTTCCACGCCCAAGGTATGGCCATGTGCATGACCGACAGAGCGGGCGTTTCCGGTCATGGGGGCGTCAGGTCGGCTGGCGCGCCATGGCGGCGTCAGGTCAGCTGCCGCCGCACCAACTCGTGCAGTCGGCCGCCGGTGTCGGCGAGCAGCTGTGCGGGCGCGCCCTGCTGGATGACCTTGCCGTCCTCCATCACGACGACCCGGTCCGCGTCCAGCACCGTCGACAGACGGTGGGCGATGACGATCCGCGTGGCATTCAGCTTGCGGGTGCTCTCGATGACGATGCGCTGCGTGTCGTTGTCGAGTGCGCTGGTCGCCTCGTCGAAGAACAGGATGCGGGGCCGCCGGATCAGCGCCTGGGCGATCATCAGGCGCTGCCGCTGTCCCCCGGAGATCGCGCCGTTGCCCGCGACGATGGTGTGCAGGCCCATCGGCATGCGCTTGATGTCCTCCGCCAGACCCGCCATCTCGGCCGCCGCCATCGCCTCCTCGGGCGTGTACGGCTCGGTGCCGCAGATGACGTCCAGGATGGAGCCGGTGAAGGGCTGCGCGTGCTGGAGGACGACCCCGCACTGGCGGCGCACGGCCGACTGGTCGAGGGCCGCCAGGTCCTGCCCGTCGTACAGGATGCTGCCCGAGACCGGCTTGTCGAAGCCGATGAGCAGGCGCAGCAGGGTCGACTTGCCGCAGCCGCTGGGCCCCACGACGGCCACGAACTCGCCCGGACGGACACTGAAGGACACATCGTCCAGCACGAGCGGGCCGTCGTCCGCGTAACGGAAGGAGAGCCGGCGGGCCTCCACGGCGCCGGACAGCGGGCCCGGGCGGGTGCTCGCCGTGCGCACCTCGGGCGTGGCGTCCAGGACCGGCCTGATCTCCTCGAACAGCGGCAGCGCCGCCACCGCCGACACCAGCGACCCGGTGAGCTGGGTGACCGAGGTCAGCACCATCGTCACCGACGTGTTGAAGGTGAGGAAGGCCGCCGCCGACATCGCACCCTTCGCCGGACCGGCCAGCAGCATGAACATCACCAGGGTGCACACCGGCAGATAGACCGCGCCCAGCACCGAGGTGAGGTTCTTGATCCGGCCGACCTTCTGCTGCAGCTCCCGGCTGCGCGCGAACTCCGCGGCCCAGGCGGCGTACGCGTAGTTCTCCGCGGCCGCCACCCGCAGCTTGGGCAGGCCCCGCAGGGTCTGGAACGCCTGGTTGTTCAGCTTGTTGCCGAGCACCACGAGACGGCGCTGCCAGCGCACCTGCCACAGCCCGAGCCCGAGGAACACCGCCGCAATGACGACGAGCATGCCGATCGCCGCGAGAGCCATCGGCACGCTGTACCACAGCAGCAGACCGAGGTTCATCGCACCGACCGTCACCGACTGTGCGACCACCGGGCCGACGCCCGCCAGCAGCCGCCGGATCGCGCTGATGCCCATGGCGGCACTGGCGAGTTCACCGGTCGAGCGCTGGGTGAAGAACCGGGTCGGGAGCCTGAGCAGCCGGTCCCAGACGGCGGGCTGGAGCGCCGACTCGATACGGCCCTCCAGACGCAGGATGGTCAGGTTCTCCAGCAGTGTGAACGCGGCCGACACGACGGCGCTGATCATCACCGCCAGACAGACCTGGACGATCAGGCCCGTCTGGGCCCTGGGCACGTACTCGCCGAGCACCTTGCCCGTCGCGATGGGCACCAGCGCGCCGATCGCCACCGTCACCAGCCCGGCGAGCATCAGGTTGAGCAGGTCGCCGCGGGTGCCGCGCAGGCTGAACCGGAGCAGCCCGAGCGGCCCGAGCCGTCGTTCGGGCAGCGGCCGGTAGAACATCACCGCGCGCGGCTCGAACTCCTCGGCGTTCGCCTTCTCGACCGGGGTCTCGCGTCCGGTCGCCGGCTGCACGGCCACATAGCCGCCGCGCCGCCACAGCAGGGCGACCGGCGCGCCGGACAGCGCCCGGTGCCCGATCAGCGGGCCCACGTTCTCCCGCCACCAGCGGCCGTCGAGCCGCACGGCTCGGGTACGCACCCGGGAGGCCAGGGCCACCCGCTCGACCGGGTCGAGGCGTTCGCTCTCGGTACCGCTCTGCGCGGGCTCGGCCAGGGTGATCCCGGCAGCCTCGGCGACCAGCTTGCAGGCCGCGTAGGAGGCGTCGGCGTCGGCGGCCGTCGTGCGTCGGGCCGAGCGCTTGCCGATGGCGGCGAGCAGCGTCCGGTCGGCCTGGGCGCGGACCGCCTCGCCGGCCTTGATCCCGGCGGCCGTGCGTGTCTCGTGGGTGCGCTCCAGCTGCTCGATCCACCGGTCCAGCGCGGTCAGCAGCCGGTACTGCTGGTCGACCAGGCTCTGCCACAGGGCAGGGTCCATCAGCAGATCCGCGGCCGCCTCCGCGCCGTACAGGGAGCCGTACTGCACGCTGCCGGGCGGCACCTGCATCCAGAACACGTCGTCGTCGTCCCCCACGCCCGACTGAGCTCCCGCGGGGGCACCCCCATGCGCCGCGGCCCGTTCCTCGGCCATCGGCGCCTGGAAGAGGACCGACAGACCGCGGCCGACGCCCAGCGCGAGGGCGTACTCCAGCGGGCTCGAAGCGGGCGGCACGTACTGGGGGTTGCCGTACTCGTCGTACGACCAGGTCTGGGTGTGCGCGCCCTGGTACAGCTCGCGCAGGTTGACGCGGTGGACCACACAGTCACGGACCGGGCGGGCCACCAGGGTGTGCTGGGGTCCCGCCACCGGGCCGAGCAGCAGCGATCCCGCCTCCAGCCGGCCGAGGTGGTGCCAGTGGCCCTGCTGGGCGGCGTCCACCGCGAACAGGTCCAGGGCGCCGGCCGCGACCAGCCACAGTACCTGCGGACCCTCCAGGTCCAGACGGTTGAACCCGGCGCAGTCGACCCGCGTGCCCAGCGAGCCGAGCGCGCCCACGACGAGGTCGCCCTCGTACCCCTCCTGCACTGTCGTCATCTCACCGCTCCCTGACCAGCGCGGCGTACGCGCCGCCGTGCGCCACCAGCTCCTCGTGCCGCCCGCGCTCGACGACCGTGCCGTGCTGGAGCACCACGATCTCGTCGCTGTCCCGGACCGTGCTCAGCCGGTGGGCGATCACCACACAGGCGCAGCCGCGCCGGCGCAGGTTGTCCATCACGACCAGCTCCGTCTCCGCGTCCAGCGCGCTGGTCACCTCGTCCAGGACGAGGATGCTGGGCCGCCGTACCAGCGCCCGGGCGATCTCCAGGCGCTGGCGCTGCCCGCCGGAGAAATTCCGGCCGTCCTGCTCCACCTTGCTGTGGATGCCGCCCGGCCTGCGCATAACGACGGCGTACAGGGCCGCGTCCTTCAGCGCCTCCACCACGGCCTCGTCCGGGACCGACGGATCCCACAGCGCCACGTTCTCGCGGACCGAGCCCTCGAAGAGGAACACGTCCTGGTCGACGAAGGAGACGGAGGAGGCGAGCGCGCCGCGCGGAATGTCCTCCAGGCGGCGGCCGTCGATGCGGATCACCCCGTCCCAGGGCGCGTACAGACCCGAGATCAGCCTGGAGACCGTGGACTTGCCGCTGCCCGAGCCGCCGACCAGGGCCACCTGCTGACCGGGTCCCACGGTCAGGTCGAAGCCGGTCAGCAGCGGCTGGTCCAGCGGGCTGTAGCCGAAGGTGACGTTCTCCAGTTCGACGTGCCCGTGCAGCCGGCGGGTGGAGTCGCCGCCGGTGCGGGCGTAGAGCGGATCGGCCTGGAAGTTCTCCACGTCCTTCAGCCGCGCCACGTCGGCCGCGAAGTCCTGGATGCGGCCCGCCACGCCGTTGAGCCGGGTCAGCGGGGCGGTGAAGCGGGTGACCAGCGCCTGGAAGGCGACCAGCAGACCCACCGAGATGTGCCCCTCGACCGCACGCATCCCGCCGATCCACAGGATCAGCGCGCTGTTGAGCGTGGCGAGCGTCGGCGCGACCACCCCGAGCCAGGCACTCGGCACGCCGAGCCGCTGCTGCTCCTCCAGCGTGGTGGCGTGCTGCCCGGCCCACTTGCGGAAGTAGCCGTCCTCGCCGCCGGTCGCCTTCATCGTCTCGATCAGCTGAAGACCGGTGTACGACGTGTTGGTGAGCCGGGCCGTGTCCGCGCGCAGCTTCGCCGTCCGGGTCGCGCGCAGCCGTACGACCAGCCGCATCGCCACCACGTTCAGCAGGGCCACGCCGATGCCGAGGAAGGTCAGCTGCGGGTCGTAGGTGTAGAGCAGCACGGCGTACAGCACGACCACGATCGCGTCCACGCCCGCCGCCGCGAGGTCGCGGGCCAGCGTCTCGGCGACCTGGTCGTTGGACTGCAGCCGCTGCACCAGGTCGGCCGGGCTGCGCTGGGAGAAGAACGTGACCGGCAGCCGCAGCAGATGGCGCAGGAAGCGGGCGCTGGAGAGGGTGGAGGAGATGATCCGGCCGTGCAGCAGATTGGCCTGCTGGAGCCAGGTCAGCACCAGGGTGAGCAGCACACAGGTGGCCATCGACGCGAACAGCACGCCCAGCAGCGAGGTCTGCCCGCCGATGAGGAACATGTCGATGTAGGTGCGGCTGAGCGCGGGCACCGCCGCGCCCACCGCCACCAGCAGCAGGCTGGCCAGGACCGCGGCGGGCAGGGTGCCCGCGGTGCCGCGCAGCCGGGCCGGCATCGCGCCGAGCACGCCCGGCCTGCGGCCGCCCTTGGTGAAGCCGTCGCCCGGCTCCATCACCAGCACGACACCGGTGAAGCTGCCGTCGAACTCCTCCATGGGCACGAACCGGCGGCCCTTGGCGGGGTCGTTGATGTACACCCCGCGCCGGCCGAAGCGGCGGCCCATGCCGTCGTAGACGACGTAGTGGTTGAACTCCCAGAACAGGACGGCCGGTGCCGCGACCTCGGCGAGGGCCGCGAGGTCCATCTGCATGCCCTTGGCCGTGAGGCCGTAACTGCGGGCCGCCTTCAGCAGGTTGCTGGCACGCGAGCCGTCGCGGGAGACACCGCAGGCGATGCGCAGCTCCTCCAGCGGTACGTGCCGGCCGTAGTGGCCCAGCACCATCGCGAGGGAGGCGGCGCCGCACTCGACGGCCTCCATCTGGAGGACGGTGGGGGTACGGACCGTGCCGCCCCGGGACTTGGGGACCGGGCGCCGGGCCGGGGCTGCTCGTCTGCGGCCTCGGGCTTCCTGGGTGGTGCTCACGGCAGCAGCCAATCGACGGGACGCTGGTCCGCCAGCCGGATCGAACCGGAGGCGAGGGTCATGGAGTCGAGCCGGTACGGCGGCCCGTCCGCGGACGACCACCGGTAGCCGCTCTTCGTGGACGCGGACTTGTCCAGTGCGACCAGCACGGCCACCGGGCGGCCCTTCTTGGTGAACTGCTCACCGAGCTGGCTGTCGCCGAGGAACGCGGCGATGGACTGGGCGGACTGTGCGGTGCGGTCCACCGACTTCACATGCCCGCGCAGCACGCCGTACTGCTGGGTCGGCACCGACGACACGGTCAGGTCCACCGCGGCGTGCGCCGGGACGGCCGCGGCGTTCTCGGCGGGGACGTACACCGTGGCGTACAGCGGGTCGGAGGCGTGCGCGACCTTCTCGACGGCGGCCACGTTGGCGCCGGTCTGGATGATCTGGCCGATGGTGGCGGCGAGCGCGGTGACGCGGCCCGCGGCGACCGTGCGGACCACCGAGTCGCCCTGACTCGTGCGCACCTTGAGGACGGGGGCGTCGGCGGGCAGCCGTTCGCCCTGCTTGGCGAGTACGGCGGTGACCTGGCCGGCCACGGGGCTCTGCAGCAGATAGCTGCCCTGCCCGTGGGTGAGGATGGCCTGCGCGCCGACCGTGGAGGCGACCGAACCGGTCACCGCCCACACCGAGGCCGCAGCCATGACGACGACGGTGACGCCGAGCGCGAGCCAGCCCTGGGGACGGGCCAGCCGCACCGGAAGGTCCAGCTCCTCCGGCGACTGGAGCTTGGCGAGGGCCTGTTGGCGGAACTGCACGGAACTTCCCTCACCCGAGGAGAGACATCGCTACGACAGGGTTCGGGTGCCTTCAGGCACCCGAGAGTCCCGGAGCCGGGGGGCGGCTCCGGGACTTCGGTTGCACCGAGGTGCGATCAGAGACCGGCGACCAGGCCGGAAACCGGGGCCACGTTCAGGCCGGTGACACCCTCGACGGTGCCGACGGCCGTGTCCACCAGGCCGGAAACCGGGGCGAGGCCGTTCACGGCGCCGGTCACGGTGTTCAGGGCGTTGACGGACAGACCACCGGAAACGTTGTCCAGCTCGGCGTCCGAGATCTCGACGGTCTCAACCTGGGGGGTGGAGTTCATGGTGGAACTTCCCTTCGTATGGATATTTCACAAGGGGGAAAGCGGCCCCCTCTGGGGACAGACGGACGGCCGCGCACCGCGGGCGCCGGGTCTCCGTTTCCGGAGGCCCGGGGGGAGCCCTGCGGTGCGATGGATCAAAGCACGCACGCGGGGCGCGCTTCCAATCAACCAGGCCTCTCACCAGGGAACTTGGCTCCCGCAGGGGCCCATCCGTGCAGGTGCGCGCACGCCTTGTCGGCGACTCCTTCACATGGCACACCGCATCGCCGCACCCCGGCTCTTGTCCGTGCGACCGCGAATCCGGCACTCCGCGCCAAAGGCGTACCGGGGGGCGTGCGGATGTGCAGAACCAGGGGCGGCGGTGACTTGGTTGAGTATTCAATGTGCAGATTCCCTGAAGCAGGGATTCCGGTACGTGTTCGGAACGGACCGTTGCCGATCAGTGGCTGAGCGTGTCAGCCCATGAGTGCATAGACCGTGCTCGCGCGCGCCGCGAGGGCGCCCGAACCGGCGTCGCTCAGCGTGATGTCCGCGAACGCCGTCCGCCGGCCCAGCTTGGTCAGGACCGCTTCGATCAAGACATCCGAACCGGTCACCGCCCGCTGGAACGACGTCGATTGCTGCACGGTCGTCATCGGCACGAAGCCACCCCGCGCGGCCGAGACCGCGATCACCGTCGCCGTGTCGGCGGCCGCCATCAGCGCCTGCCCCGACAGGCCCCCGCCTTCCCGGGCCAGCCGGTCCGACCAGGGAAGACGCAGGATCGCGCGGTCCTCGCCCACCGCCTCCACGGACAGCCCGAGGTCGAGGACCCAGGGGGCGAAGCGGTCGGAGAGGATCTTGTCGGCTTCAGCGGTGGTCATCGTCATATGGGGGATTCTTCCCGGCCGGACGGCCCGACACGCGGTGCGTGGCCGATTCCCGGTCACGGGACGGAAGTTGGCAAGCGGAATTGAACGCACCGTGTGACCCGCCCGTACCTACAGCCATCCAGGCGCCCCCGATCAACTGCCCGACAGCGGCAGACCCCCGTCCCCAGGAGGTCGAGAAGTTTGAGTCACAAGCGAATGCCCAAGCGCAAGGCCGCGATAGCGGTGGGCGGTGTCGCGGCGCTCGGAGCAGCGGCCCTTCTGCTGCCCAACGCCAACGCGTCCCAGGGCAAGAACGATGCCTCGGGAGCCGCCGGCACCGCGAAGACCCTGAAGGCCTCGGACGCCTCGAATCTCGCCGCGCAGCTGCAGAAGGCGCTCGGCGACGCCGTCGCCGGCTCCTACTACGACAGCGGCAAGAAGCAGCTCGTCGTGAACGTGGTCAGCGGCGACAGCAACGTGGTCGTCCAGGCGAAGAAGGCCGGTGCGCTGGTCCGCCAGGTCGAGAACAGCACCGCCGAACTCAAGGCCGCCGCGCACACCCTGAAGACCAGGGCGACCATCCCGGGCACCGCCTGGGCCGTCGACCCGCGCACCGACAAGGTCGTGGTCACCGCCGACTCCAGCGTCACCGGCGCCAAGTGGGACAAGCTCCAGTCGACCGTGCGGAGCCTCGGCTCGGGCATGGCGACCCTCAAGAAGTCCTCCGGTGCCTTCAAGACCTTCGTCTCGGGCGGCGACGCCATCTTCTCCCAGGTGCAGGGCGGCAATGTGCGCTGCTCCCTCGGCTTCAACGTCAAGGCATCCGACGGCAGCCCGGCGTTCCTGACGGCCGGTCACTGCGGAGTCGCCGCCAAGGACTGGTCCGACTCCCAGAACGGCCAGCCCATCGCCACCGTCGACCAGGCCAAATTCCCGGGCAACGACTTCTCCCTCGTGAAGTACAACGACGCCACCACCCAGGCGCCCAGCGAGGTCAACGCCGGCAACGGCCAGACCGTGCAGATCACCCAGGCCCAGGACGCCACCGTCGGCGAGACCGTGTTCCGCATGGGCTCGACCACCGGTCTGCACAACGGCCAGGTGACCGGCCTCGACGCCACCGTCAACTTCCAGAGCGAGACGAACCCGGGCGGCGTCGACACCGTCAACGGCCTGATCCAGACGAACGTCTGCGCCGAGGCCGGCGACAGCGGCGGCTCCCTGTTCACCCAGGAGGGCGGCGCGGTCGGCCTCACTTCCGGCGGCAGCGGCGACTGCACCAACGGCGGCGAGACCTTCTTCCAGCCGGTCACCGCCGCCCTGCAGGCCACCGGCGCCACCCTCGGCGACGGCGGCAACGGCGCGGGTGGCCAGGCGGGCGCCGGTGACCAGAGTGGTTCGGCCGATCCCTCGGCCTCGGCCGGTGACCAGTCCGGCGCCGGCGACCAGGCGGGCGGCAACCAGATCGGCGGCTCCGCCGACCCGTCCGCCTCGGCCGGCGACCAGAGCGGCGCGGGCGCCGGCGACCAGAGCGGCGCCGGCGCGGGCAGCGGCGACCAGTCCGGCGCAGGCACCGGTGACCAGTCCGGCGCGGGCACCGGTGACCAGTCCGGTGCGGGCACCGGCGACGGGTCGTCGTCCCTCACCGGGAGCAACTGATCCGCCCGCAGCGGGACCTCGGGGTCACCCGGGCCGTCTCGTGACTCCCTGACCGGCCCACAGCGGGCCCGACGACAGGAACGGTCCGGCCCTCCCGCGGGAGGGCCGGACCGTTCCTGTCGTGCCGTTCAGCCGGCGTCGTCGCACGCCCGCAGCAGCAGCACCGCCGTGTCGTCCACCCGCTCCCGTGCCGCCACGCTGTGCCGCACCAGCTCGTCGGCCAGCTGCTCCAGGGGCTGGTGGCCGATCTCGGCGAACAGCGCCCCCAGGTCGACCAGGGCGTCCTCGATGTCCATGCCGGGCGACTCCACCAGACCGTCCGTGTACAGGGCGAGCACCGAGCCGGGGGTCAGGGACACCTCGGTCGTCGGGTAGACCGCCGCCGAGTCGATCCCCAGCAGCGGGCCGCCGGCCAGGTCCAGCACCCGTACCCGTCCGTCCGGGCGCCGGAGCAGCGGAGGGGGATGCCCGGCCCGTGCCATCACCGCCCGTCCCCGCGCCGGGTCCAGCCTCAGATACAGGCAGCTGGCGAACAGGTCGGCGCCGAGGTCGATGAGCAGCCGGTTGGTACTGCCCATCACCTCCTCGGGTGCCTGCCCCACCGTGGTGTACGCGCGCACCCCGGTGCGGATCTGGCCCATCAGCGCCGCCGCCGTCACGTTGTGCCCCTGCACGTCCCCGATCACCGCCGCCGCCAGCGGCCGGGTCGGCACCAGGTCGTAGAAGTCGCCACCGATCTCCATGCCCTGGGTGGCCGGCAGATAGCGGGCGGCCGCCTCTATGCCGGGCAGCGGCGCCAGCGAGTGCGGCAGCAGCGACTCCTGGAGCCCCTGCGCCAGACGATGCTCGGCGTCGTAGAGCTGGGCGCGTTCCAGCGCCTGCGCGATCAGGCCACCGAGGCTGCTGAGCACCGCCCGTTCGTCGGCGGGAAAGACATGCGGCTCGGAGTACGCCAGCACGCACGTGCCCACCGGCCGTCCCGACGCGATCAGCGGCAGATACGCCCAGGCGGCGAACCCGTCCGGGGTTTCCGGCGGGCCCGGGTACAGCCGCTCCAGCTGCTCCCGCGAGTCGAAGAACGCCGGCACCCCGCTGGTGAGCACGTGGGCGCCCGGGTTGCGCTCGCTCAGCGGCAGCCCGTCGAGCCGCGCGACGGCGTTCGCGTCCCGGTAGCCGCGATGCCCGAGCACATGCAGCCTGCCGCCCTGGGAGCCGAGGAACACCAGCGCCTGGCTGCCGACCGACGGTGCGACCTCGTCCGCGACCAGCTGCACCACGTCCTGCACCCCCACCGCCTCGGTCAGCGCGCCGGCCAGGCTCAGCACCTGCGAGATGGACACCAGCCGCGAGGGCCCGGGACCCGGCTGCGGCCTCCCCGCGGTCATCTCCGCCACCGCCCGGGCCCGGCTGATCCGTACGCTCAGCCCGGACGTGCTCGGATACAGCCGGAACGACAGCCACTCGCCCGGCGGCCGCAGCGCCACGAACGAGGTCACCTGCTGGCTGATCAGCGCGGCCCGGTACCGGTCCTCGTACATCGGATCGTTCAGCCACGGCACCGACACCCACGGCAGCGTGCCCAGCAGCTCCCCCACGGGCCTGCCCAGCAGCTCGGCGGCCGCCGGGTTGGCGAAGGCGATGCGCCCGTGCAGATCCAGTGACACCAGCCCGTACGGCAGCCGGGCCACCAGCCGTACCGCCTCCACCGACCCCAGCGTCCCCGCCACGCCCGCAGGCGTCATCAGCAGGTCGGCCTCGGGGCCGAGGGGGCTGTTCTCCTGGTCGGCCCGCGCCATCCGCAGGGCCAGCCGCTCACAGCCGGACGTCAGGACGTCGCGCTCCCAGTCGGACAGTTCCGGCGGATGTGCTCCGGGCCAGGTGACGAACACGGCACCGTAGACCCGGTCCGCCGTCGCCACCGGCAGCGCTGCCAGCGCGAACGGGTACGGCAGCACCACCGCGATCCGCGGGTAGCGCCGCGCCATCTCCTCCTCGCCCCCCACCCACACCACCTGCCGCCCCCGCACCGCTTCCGCGACCGGGATCGGCGCGCTCAGCCCGACCCGTTCCCACGGCGCCGCGAACGCCCGCGGCATGCCCGCCATCACCGACATCTCCAGGACCGGCTCGTCGGGCCTGAGCAGGTACACCGCACCGGAGTGCGCGCCCACGTCCTCCATCATCGCGGCCAGCGCGAGCGACAGCACCGGCCTGCCGACCGGCGCCCTGGTGGCCGCCGGTGCCTGCGCAGGCCCTGGCGCGTCGGACACGCCGACCACCTCCTCGTACGGCCGCGCGTCGCACCCCCGGCTCAAGGCTCCCTCGCGGGGGCGCGCCACGCACGGCGAACGCCTCCTGTATGCGCGGGGGCTGCCCTGACCTGCAAAGGGGCGCGGCTGCCCCGGTGGTCCTCCGGATACCCCGTCCGGCCCGGCCCATGCGCCCCGGGCCGAAGCGCAGGGCGGCGTACGGGCGCCCTGCGTGCGCCCCCGCGCACCCTGATGGCCGGTTCTCCGCGCCCGCCAACGGTGACGTTGCCCAAGAATGGGGCACGCGCTGAACACCTGAAGACGTGAGCACGGCGATGCAGGTCGATGTACGGCCAACTGGAGGGGCGGGCAGTGATCCGGGTACTTCTGGTCCACGACGCGTGTCTGGTGCGATCGGTTCTGGCCGAATGGCTACGGCGGGCGCCCGGTCTGCAGGTGGAGGACACACCGTGGCGCGGCGCGGCCTCCAAGGTGCGCTCCTCGCGCCCGGACGTGTGCGCGGCGGACCTGGAGTACGGCGACGGCCACGGCGTGCCGCCGCTCGGCGACCTGTGCCCGCCCGGAACCGCGAGCCGGCCGCCGGCGCTCGTGGTGCTGGCCAGTGCGAACCGGCCCGGGCTGCTGAAACGGGCGGCCGAGGCGGGGGCGCTCGGCTTCGTCGACAAGGCCGGCTCGCCGGACGGGCTCGTGCGCGCGATCCGCTGTGTCGCGGGGAGGGAACGTTTCGTCGATGCGTCGCTGGGCTTCGGCTTCCTCAAGGCGGCGCAGATGCCGTTGACCAGACGCGAGCTGAGTGTGCTGTCGCTGGCTGCCGCGGGGGCGTCCGTCGCGGAGATCGCCGGGAGCCTCCATCTGTCCCACGGCACCGTGCGCAACTACATGGCGGCGATCACCCGGAAGACCGGGGCGCGCAACCGCATAGACGCGATCCGGATATCGCGGGGAGAGGGCTGGGTGTGATCACCGCACCGGTGTGGCCGGACGCGCCGTCCACCCTCCGACCAGGTCCCGGTACAGGGACGAGGTCCGCAGCAGCTCGTCGTGGGTGCCGCAGGCGGTGCACGGTCCGTCCATGACCAGGATGCGGCCGGCGCGCCGGGCCGAGCTGATGCGGTGCGCGACGACCACCAGGGTGCCGTCCGGGCGGGCGGCGAACGCCCGCTCGGCACGGGCCTCGGCCTCCGGGCCGAGATGGCAGGTCGCCTCGTCGAGCAGGGCGAGGGGCGCGGGCGAGAGATAGGCCCGAGCCAGCGCGATCAGCTGCCGCTCGCCCGCCGACAGGGCGGCCGGGTCGACCCGGCCCGCAGGGCCGCCGTGCGCCTCCAGCAGCGGGGTCAGCCCGATCGCGTCGGCGGCGGCCAGCAGCTCCGCCTCGGGTACCGGCTCCGGGCGGAAGAGGCCCAGGTTCTCGGCGAGGGTGCCGCTGTGTACGTATGCCTCCTGCGGGATCAGCACGCGCGACGCGGCAGCCTTTGGTCCGGGCACGGCATGCCCGCACACCCGGATCTCCCCCTCCCTGGGTTCCAGCAGCCCGGCGACCAGCCCCGTGAGCGTCGACTTCCCGATCCCGCTCGGGCCCACGACGGCGAGATGGCCTCCCACGGGCAGGCTGAGGTCGAGCCCGTCGAGGACGGGTTCACTGGCGGGCCCGTAGGCGAAGGAGACGGAGGCGAAGGTGAGCGCGGGACCCGGGGCGGGGGCGCCGGTTGGTGTGGGCGTGGCGTGCGACGTCGGCTGTTGGTGCGGTTCGGGCGTGGCGTGCGACGTCGGCTGTTGGTGCGGTTCGGGCGTGGCGTGTGACCTCGGTTGTTGGTGCGGTTCGGGCGTGGCGTGTGACCTCGGCTGTTCGTGGGGTTCCGGCGTGGCGTGAACCGTCGGCTGCTTGTGCAGGCCGGGCGAGTCATGTCGGGTCGGTCCGTCGTGCGGCCCTGCGTGCGCTCCGTCGCACGGCTCCTCGCGCGGTCCGGCATACGGCCCCCCGCACGGCCCGTCGTGCAGGTGCGCCCGCCCTGTCGCCGGGGACGGACCGGGTCGGTCGTCGGGGCTCGGTGTCCCGGAGGCTGACGGGGGGATCAGGCGGCGCAGGACGACGGTGAGGCGGGAGCCGCTGGTGCCCAGGCCGTGGACGAGGTTCTGGAGGGCGGGGAGCAGGGACTGGGTGATGTAGGCGAGGGCGCCGACCAGCGCACCCGGGGTCACGCCGCGCCCGAGCAGCCATGGCGCGCTGGCGAGCAGCAGAACCAGGGGCAGCTCGCCGCCCACCGCCAGGGCGGCCACGCGGGTCACGCTCCAGCGGGCGAGGGCGCGGGCGGCGCGCCGCTCCGCCTCGATCCGCTCACCGGTGTCGGCCGCCACCTGCGCTTCGGCGCCGGCGGCGGTGACGTCCCGCAGGCCGAGACACACCGCGCCCAGGTCCTCGGCGAGTGCTTCGTCGGCGGCGAGGAACGCCTCCTGACGGCGGGCCAGCGGCCGCAGGGTGGCCACGAACAGGCACACTCCGGCCAGCAGCGGAGGCACGACGACCGCCAGCAGCAGCGGGGCCAGCGAGAACAGGCCGATCAGCGCGCCCGCGGCCGTGAACAGGAACGAGCGGGAGACCAGCACCAGGCCCGCGAGGGTGTCCCGCGCGATCTCCACCTGCTGGGTGAGCCCGGACAGCGCCCCGGCGTCCGCCTCCCGCACCCCGCGCCCGACCACCGCCGCCACCAGGCGGTCCCGTACCGGTTCGACCAGCGCGGCGACCATGCCGTACACCCGCCCGGTCCCGTACGCACCGGCCAGTACCGCGAGCCCGGCCGCTCCGAGCCACAGCAGACCGGCCCGGGTGTTCCCGGCCAGGAACCCGGCGTCGAGCGCCCGTGCCAGCGCGTACCCGGCCAGGAAGGTCTGCCCGGCCTCCAGGACGGACCAGACGCCCAGCCGGACCAGCACCCGCCACCGCGTCCGCAGGAACCGCCCCGCCCGGCTTCGGACGGCCGTCGGCGACTTCCTCTCCCGGCGGGGAACCCGGTGCGCGTTCACGCGTGGTACCCCTCACCGAACACCGCCCGGTACTCCGCGTCCCGCCACAGCTCGGCATGCGGGCCCACCGCCCGTACCCGTCCCCCGTCCAGCCAGGCGACCGTGTCGGCGCGGGCCGCCGTGGCCGCGCGGTGGGCGATCAGCAGACGGGTGGGGCCCGCGCCGGGGGCCAGCAGGGATTCGGTGATCTCGTGCTCGGTGACCGTGTCGAGGCTGGAGAGGGCGTCGTCCAGGATCAGCAGGCGGCCGCCGTGGGCGAAGGCGCGGGCGAGACCGAGGCGTTGCGATTCGCCGCCGGAGCGGGGCGCTGCCGCGCACGGCGTGGCATAACCGTGGGGCAGCCGGCGTACGAAGGTGTCGGCGCGGGCCGCGGCCGCGGCCGACCGGACCCGGGCGGGCGAGGGTGCGCCGAGCCCGAACGCGATGGTGTCCTCGACGGTCGTGCCCAGCAGGGCGGGGCGTTCGAAGGCGTAGGAGACCGCGCGGCGCAGGTCCGCGTGGGCCAGGACGCGCAGCGCAACCCCGTCGAGGAGCACCTCGCCCGCGTCCGGGTCGGCGAGTCGGCCGGCGAGCTGGGCGAGCAGGGACTTGCCGCTGCCGGAGCGGCCGACCACGGCGAGGGTCGTGCCGCCGGGGACGACCAGGTCGACGCCGTCCAGGGCGGTGTGCCGGCCCCGGCGCGCCGTCACGCCCCGCAGCTCCAGCCGCCCCGGGCCGGGCGGCAGGTGCAGGGTGCCGAATCCGGGCGCCGGCTCGGACAGCACCTCGGCGAGCCGCCCGGTCGCCGCGCGGGCCCGGGAGAGCGCGGCCAGGTGGCCCACCAGCACCCCGACGCCCGTCGCGAGGACCGCGTAGCGGGAGGCGGCCAGCAGCTCGCCCACCGTGAGCCGGTGCCGCACGAGCAGGAGCCCGGCCACCGCGACCACGCCCAGGTTGAGCAGCGGTGCCACGGTCATCGCCTGTGCGGCGGCTCGCCCCTGCACCCGCCACATGCGGTGCCCGGCGCGGGACAGCTCGGGCAGCGGCGCGAGGATCCTGGCCGCCTCCCGGTCCGCCACGCCCGCGGCGCGTATCGTGCGGGAGCCGCCGACCGCCTCCGCGAGCGCGCCGGCGAGCCGCCCCTGCACACGCAGGTAGTCGGCCGCGCATGCCGACGTGTCCCGGGCGAAGGCACGCAGCAGCAGCGCCAGGACCGGGGCACCGGCGAGGAACACGGCCGCCAGCCACGGGTCGATGAGCCCGAGTGCCACCACACCCCCGACCGGCCCGGCGAGCGCGGCGAGCAGTGCGGCCAGCGCGCCCGGCGCCGTCCCGGCCTGCGGGGCGCTGCCGACCAGCCGCGCCACGAGGTCCCCGGCGCCGAACCGGGCGCCCGCGCGCGGGCCCACGGCCAGCAGATGCCCGGTGACCCGGACGCGCAGCCATGCGGTGGACCGGGCGTCGAGCGTGCCGGTGAGAACGCCCGCGCACCCGTCCAGCGCCGCGAGCAGCAGCACCAGCCCCGCACAGCAGGCCACCCAGCGGGCGGCCGGCGCATGGGCGAGCAGGAGGTCGAGGGTCCGGCCGAGCGCGGCGGGCAGCAGCAGTGCGGCGGCCGTGGCGGCCGTGCTCACGGCGCACAGGGCGGCACAGCGGGCTCCGGCGTGCCGGAGCACGGCGCGCGGCAGACGGTCGGGAGTGTCGGGACTGGGCGTCATCGGCTGCGCCTCGCGTCGGATCGGACGGGAAGGCTCCGGACGCCCCTCCCGCACGGGGAGAGGGACGCCCGGAGCCATGGCCTCACCGGCCGGGTCAGAGACAGAGCAGAATGCTCGCCGCCGAGACGCAGGACAGCAGGCTCAGCGTGCTGGCGCCGCCACCGCCGTTGTGCTCGTCGGAGTCGAGGATCTGCAGGTCGAGAAGTGCCATGGTCGTGTCCTTTCCCTTTGTTGGGGACGGGGGTTGTGTCACGACTCCGTCAGGTTGCGGAGCCGCGGGTGTGGGCCGCCGGTGGCGGCGGGAGGAAGGGCAGGTGTGCGGTGCGCTCGTCGCCGAGGGCCGAGGCGAGCGCGAGCAGGCAGCCTGCCGTTCCGGTGGCGAGGTCCATGGAGAGCCGCATCATCTGGTGCCCGGGGAAGGCGAGTTGGCCCTGGTAGGCCATCGCGAACCAGCCGAGCCCCGCGATCTGCCGCTCCAGCCGCTCCCGGGTGGCGCCCGGCGCGGTGCTGCGGGCCAGGTGCAGGATCATTCCGGCGCGGCCCTGGAAGAGGCCGGGCTGGGCGTAGAAGCGGGAGGTGGCCGCGGTGACGATGCCCGTCCGCGCCTGCTCGAACTCCTCGGCGGCGCCCGCAGCGTGGGCGAGTCGGGCCGACTCCCGGCTGTCGTCCGCCGCCCGGGCGAGCGACTCGAATCTCCGGCCGCCCTCGCCCGCCAGGGCCAGGTAGTCGTCGAGGACCAGCCCGATCCCCACGCTCCCGTCACCGAGGTACGGCAGCGTCCGCCGGCCCTCGTCCACCTCCAGACCGCCGCCCGCCTCCTGGACGACACAGCAGGCCAGGTCGCGCCGGAGCGCCTCGGCCGCCGCCGCCGCGAGACGCGGCTCACCGGTCTGCGCGTAGCGCCGGAGCAGGAACAGCGCGGGCCCGCCGGCGCCCCGCAGCAGACCGGCCCGCCGCCGGGGCGGGTCCGCAACCGGCTCGGTCAGGCGTCGTACGAGGATCTCGGCGGCCTCGGCGGCATGCGTGCGCAGCTCCGGCTCGCCCGTGGAGTCCGCCAAGTGGCCGAGGACCAGGCCGAGTCCGGCGAGGCCGCCGTGCAGGTCGGACGAGAGGCTGCGCCAGTTCTCCCGCAGGATGCCCCCGACCAGGTCGAGCGCCCGCTGCCGGTGGCCGAGCCGGTCGAGGACCAGGGCCACGCCCGCGAGACCGTCGTACAGGCCGAGCGGTGTGCCGGGCGGGGGCGGCGCGGTGTGGTCCAGAAGCCAGCGTTCGCCCTCGTCGTAGCGCCCGGCGCCGCAGGCCTCCAGCGCATACAGCACCCCGGCCGCGCCGTGCGCGAGCCCGAGGCCGCCGCCGTCGGAGAACTGGGCTATGTCGCCGGGGAAGAGCCGGTCCTCGCGCTCCGGGGTCGCGGAGGCCAGGATCGCCTTGACCATCGAGTCCCGGCTGTAGGGCCAGTCGCCCGGCACCACCAGGGGAGCGGACGCGGGACGGGCCCTCCCCGCCGCCGTGTCCCGGGTGATCTCGGCGACGGCCTCGTCCAGGAAGCCGCGCGGCACGTCGGGGAACTGCTCGGCGATCACGTCCGCCAGATGGGCCGCCTTGCCCCGGTCCACCACGAACAGCGTGGTCACGGGAAGGAACAGGGCGAGGCGCAGACAGGCCAGCGCATACCGGTCGACGTCCTTGCCGCGGCGGTCCGGCGGGGCGAAGAAGCCGGGGTGGGCCACCGTCTGCCGGCCGTTCTCCGCGGCCGGGGCCGCCGCCTCGAAGTCGATGAGGTACACCGTCTCCTCGTCCGGGGCGACCATGATGTTGAAGACGTGCAGATCGTTGAAGGCCAGCCCGCGTGCGTGCACGGTCTCCACCGCTCGCTCCACGGCCCGGTGGATGCGCAGCGCCCACGCCGTGTAGTCGGCGATCTTCGACGGATCGGGGTCGGGTGTGAGCAGAGGATGCCGTTCGGCGAAGAAGGCGTTGAGCGGGCGGCCCGCCACATGGTCCATCACCAGGAACCGGTGGTCGCCGAGGGTGAACCAGTCCCGCACCTCGGGCACCACACCCGTCCCGGCGACCCGCTCCAGGGCCTCCTTCTCCCGCTCCAGCCGGGCCACCGCGTCCGCTCCGTCGGCGGCCAGCCCTGCGTGCGGGCGCCCCTCCTTGAGCACCACCCGGCGTCCGTCCCGGGTGTCCGTGCCGACGTACACCCCGCCGCCGTTGGAGAAGTGCAGCGCCTTCTCGATGCGGTAGGGCAGGTCGCCCACCGTCGTGGTGTTGCGCGCCTCCAGATGCGGCCGCAGGAACTCGGGCAGGGTGGTCCAGTCCGGCACCTGGAAGGAGGGCGCCCGCCGGTCCGGGACCAGACGTCCTTCCCCGTCGGTCACCGCTGGCACCAGCGAGCCGCGCTCGTCGACCACGTACCGGCGCGCGAAGGCCCCGTAGCGGACGTAGAGCGGGCCCTCGCCCCAGCGCAGATCGGTCAGGATGTACGGCCCCTCGCAGCCCTCGAGCAGCACGCCCAGCTCGCGCAGCACCTCGTGCAGCTGTTCCTCGCCGGCCGGGTAGACGGTGACGAACTTGCCGCTGGTGTCGCGGCCCGCGTACTTGGCGTTGCGCAGGTGCAGCAGATGTGCGGACGGCACGAACTTGAACGGGATGCGGCGCAGCACGCAGTAGTCCCACACGGTGCGGGCGATCCGCTCCGCGTTCGCCCGGGTGGCCGAGGAGTGGATCTTCCAGCCCTGGGCCGGCGACGGCAGCGGCGCACCGTCCTCGCCGAGCGGGGTCAGCATCAGCCAGTCGCCGGTACGTCCCGCGTGCCAGCCGTCCGGCACCGCACGGCGCGCCGTCGCGAACAGCGGAGCCGGCTCGCTCCCGTCCGCCGAGAGCCGGTCGGGCGTGTCGTAGAAGTGCCCGTCGGCGAGCGCGTACACCTCGTACCGCTTGTCCATGCCCCTTGTGCCCCCTCCTTCGGTGACCCGGTAGACACTCGCAGGAGGCGATCGGTCGCGGACAGTAACGACTGTCACGAGATCACTGTGCGGAACGCACGGGTAAAGATGTGTTCGGTGGCTTTCGAGCGCACCGTGCATGCGGGGCGCCCCGCGGCGTTCACAGGGGCTGCGCAGGCGGCTCATACGCGCTGTAATGGCGAAGTGGCCAGTGAGGGTGCTGCGGTGCGCAGAACGAGAGCCGAGCGTGCCGAACTTGCCCTTGAAACACTCCTTGCCGTACCCGCCTCTCCCGACCGGCTGCGCCGGGTACTCGAGCAGGCACTCGTGCTCGCAGGGGCGGCGTTCGTGGGTGTCTACGTGCCCGGCGACGACCCTTCGACGCTGTGCCTGGCCGAGTCGGCCGGCCTGCCGCGCACGCTGTACGGCCTCAGGGACGGCTATCCGGCCGCGGGCGGCTCCCCGGTCGCCGAGGCCCGGCGCATCGGGCGACCGCTGTGGCTGGGCCCGGACGAGCTGGCCGACTTTCCCGAGGCGCGCCGGACACCGTCGGCGGACTTCTCCGTGGCCGTCCTGCCGCTCGGCCAGGCCGGCAGCGGCTGTCTGGTCGCCGCGACCGAGCACCCCGGCGGCTTCGGCACCGACGACCGGGCCTGCCTGGAGCTGATCGCCCGCGCGGTCGCCGCACCCGTACCGGCCGGTGCGGCCGCGGACGGCGGCGAGCTGCCGCCGGACGCGTTCAGCCTGGCCATGGACACCGGCCGGGTCGAGGTCGGCGACGAGATCCTCGGGCTCTTCGGGATCGCCCGGGACGAGTTCGACGGCCGGGTGGAGACGCTGCTCGGTCTGACCGAGCCCGAGGACCTGCCCGCCCTGATGTCGGTGGTCGAGGCCGACCACATGTCGATCGGCGACCGCGAACTGGACTTCCGCATCCTGCAGCCTTCCGGACCACCCAGATGGCTCCGGCTGCGCGGCCGGCTGCTGCCGGGCGGCGAGGGGCGCCCGGCCCGGCTCGCCGGCACCGTCGCGGACGCCTCCACCCTGCGCTCCGACGTCACCGACGTGGCCCGGGTGCAGCGCCTGGCCGCCTCCCTCGCCATGGCCGGCACGGTCAAGGACGTCGGGAAGGCCGTCGTCGCCGCCCTGCGCCAACCCCTTCGGGCGGACCGCATCGCCCTGGCCGAACTGGAGAACGACCGGCTCGTCGTCACCGTCCTCGACCCGCCCGAACCCGAGGCCTGGCCCGAGCTGTGGCGCTCCGAATGGCGCACCGAATGGCCCGACGCACCGGTGCGCGCCATGCCCACCCTCGCCACCGCCCTGCGCGAGGGCCGCGCCCGGATCTGGCCCGCCGGCACCCCGCTGGAGCCCGCCCTCGCCGACGTCGGACCCGGCGGCCTCGCCGTCCTGCCGCTGCCCGCCGGAGGCCGGATGGCCGGCGCCTGCCTGATCGGCTGGGACCGGCCGCACGACTTCGGCCCCGACGAACGCGCCCTGCTCACCGCCTGCGCGGGCCTGACGGGGCAGGCTCTGCTGCGCGCCCACGCCTTCGACGCCGAGCACGAACTCGTCGGCATGCTCCAGCGCACCCTGCTGCCGCGCCGCCTGCCCCGGCTGCCCGGCGCGGTCGCCGTGGCCCGCTATCTGCCCACCACCGCGGGGCTGGAGGTCGGCGGCGACTGGTACGACGTGATCCCGCTCGCCGACAGCCACGTGGCCTTCGTCATCGGCGACGTCCAGGGGCACAACGCGGGCGCGGCCACCCTGATGGGCCAGATGCGCACCGCCCTGCGCGCCTACGCGACCGAGGGCCACACCCCGGACGTGGTCGTCGCCCTGGCGAACCGGCTGCTGCTCGAGATGGAGACCGACCTCTTCGCCACCTGCTGCTACGTCGACGCCGACATGGAGCAGGGCACCGCCTGGTGCGTCCGCGCCGGCCATCTGCCGCCCGTGCTGCGCCACCCGGACGGCTCGACCGAGATCGTCGTCGCCGAGGGCGGCCCGCCGCTCGGTGTGCTCACCCAGGCAGAGTTCCCGATGACCCTGCTCAGGCTCCAGCCCGGCACGGTCCTCGCGCTGACCACCGACGGGCTGGTGGAGTCCGCCGAGTCGGACATCGACGTGGGCCTGGACCGGCTCACCCGCGAGCTGGCCGCCGCCGACCCCGCCCACCTGGGTCTCGTCGCCGACGTGTTGCTCGCCGCCGCCCGCCGCGACGACGACGTCGCCCTGCTGCTGGTGCGCTACGACGGCCTGGCCATCCGCCCGCTGCGCGAGACCTGGACCGTGTGGCGGGTCCCCGAAGCCGCCCGGCACGCCCGCCGCTTCACCCGGCGCACCCTGCGCACCTGGGGCGTGTCGCCCGCCACCATGGACACGGCCCTGCTAGTCGTCTCCGAACTGGTCACCAACGCCCTCGTGCACACCGACGGCCAGGTCCGCCTCGACCTCAGCCTGATCAACCACCGGCTGCGGCTCTCCGTCGCCGACGCCTCCCCGCGCAGCCCCGTCAAGCCCACCAACATCGGCTGGGAGGCCACCGGCGGCCGCGGCATCCTGCTGGTGGAGGCGGTGTCCCAGGCCTGGGGAACCGTGCCGGTCAGCGGCGGCAAACAGGTGTGGGCGGACATCGTCCCCGAGAGCTGACCCGCCACTCGGGTACCGGTCAGGGCCGCGCACGGCAGGTCGGAGCGGCCCGCACGCCCCCGGTGCCTAGGGTCGGTCGGCGTGGCACACACCTTCGAAGAACTCGTGGAGAAGCAGCGCGCGGCCGACGCGGCACAGCGCACGGTCGAGGAGCTGCGCGACACCTACGGGCCGCCCGCCGAGCAGGGGATGAAGGGCGCCCAGTCGGGCACCTACGAGACCGCCCTGCGCGCCTGGCGGGACCTCGCGCGGGACGTGCAGACCGCGGTGACCGACTACGCCCGCGAAACGGGCCGGCCACGCGTCGAGGTGGAGGCCGAAGTGGAGCGGGCGGCGGCGGAGGACACATGAGCCGGGCGGGCCGCCGCGCCGAGCGGCTCGCGGACGCCACGGACGCCAGGCTGCCCGTCATGGAGGGCGGGGCACTGCTGCGCAAGGCGTTCCCCGAGCACTGGTCCTTCCTGCTCGGGGAGATCGCCCTCTACAGCCTCCTCGTGCTGATCCTGACCGGGGTGTGGCTGACGTTCTTCTTCCAGCCGGAGATGCGCGAGGTCGTCTACGACGGCACCTACGTCCCGCTGCGCGGGGTGCTCATGTCGGCGGCCTTCGACTCCACGCTGCGCATCAGCTTCGACGTGCGCGGCGGACTGCTGATGCGGCAGGCCCACCACTGGGCCGCGCTGGTGTTCGTCGCCGCGATCGGCCTGCACATGCTGCGGATCTTCTTCACCGGCGCCTTCCGCAGGCCCCGCGAGCTGAACTGGGCGATCGGTCTGACCCTCTTCGTCCTCGCGCTCGCCGAGGGCTTCGCCGGCTACTCGCTCCCCGACGACCTGCTCTCCGGCACCGGCCTGCGCATCGCCCAGGGCATCATGCTCTCCCTGCCGGTGGTGGGGACGTACGTGGCCTTCTTCGTCTTCGGCGGCCAGTACCCGGGCCACGACCTCATCACCCGGCTCTACCCCGTGCACATCCTGCTGCTGCCGGGCGCCCTCATCGCGTTGGTGACGGTGCATCTGATCCTGGTCTTCACCCTCAAGCACACCCAGTGGCGCGGTCCCGGCCGCAGTCGGCACAACGTCCTCGGCAAGCCCCTGTTCCCGCACTTCACCGCCCTGTCCGCGGGCCTGTCGCTGACCCTCGCGGGCGTGCTCGTGCTGCTGTCCGGCCTCGCCCAGGTCAACCCGGTCTGGAACTACGGCCCCTACCGCCCCGACGTCGTCTCCACCGGGTCCCAGCCCGACTGGTACGTCGGCTTCCTGGAGGGCGCCCTGCGCCTGGTCCCGCCGTGGGAGACGAACGTCGCCGGACACACCCTCATGTGGAACGTGCTGCTCCCGGCCGTCGTCCTGCCCGGCCTGCTGTTCACCGTGCTGTACGCCTACCCGTTCGTGGAGCAGCGCCTGACGGGGGAGGGGCGGCAGGAGCAGCACCTGTGCGACCGGCCGCGCGAACGCCCCGTGCGCACCGGCCTGGGGGTGGCGGGCACGGTCTTCTACGCCGTGCTGCTGCTGGCCGGTGGCAACGACATCATCGCCCAGACCTTTCGTATCTCCGTCAACGCCCTGACCTGGATTCTGCGCGTCGCCCTCGTCGTGGCCCCCGTCCTCGCCTTCGTGCTCACCCGCTGGGTGTGCCGGGCGCTGACCGCGGCCGAGTGCGAGCGCCTCGCCGAGGGCGTGCCGACCGGCGAGATCCGCCAGAGCGTCACCGGCGGCTACGGCAGCGACCACGAGCCGGTCGGGAGATTCCGTCCCGGCGCACCGCGCAGACCCCTCACCGGTGCACGTACTGAAACACCAGACCGAACACGCCGCGGGCCAGAACACCCAGACCGATGAGGAACAGCCACAGCCCGTAGACCACACCGGTCGCCGTCACCGCGAACCCGAGGGCGGTGACGACGGGCCACAGGCTCTCGTCCGGGAAGAACGCCACCGGACCGGCCCCCTCCGTCACCTCCGCGTCCGTACGGTCCTGGGCCCGCGTCCCCCTGCGCCGGTACTGGATCAGGCAGAAGAACGCGACCAGCGCCGCCATCCCGAACGCGACGACCAGCGCGGTCGTGCCCGTCTCGTCCTCCGACCACACCCCGTACAGGGCCGCGGCCCCGCCGAAGAACACCGCCACCCCGCCGAACAGCATGGCCTCCGCCTTCACCGCAGCCCCTCCCGCTCGGCGGTCCGGACGACCTCCGGATGGTGCAGGTCGAAGGCCGGCGACTCCGAGCGCACCCGGGGCAGTGCCAGGAAGTTGTGGCGCGGCGGCGGGCAGGACGTCGCCCACTCCAGGCTCCGCCCCCACCCCCACGGGTCGTCCTCGGTGACCTTCCCGGCCCTGGTCGCGGTGCGCCAGACGTTGTAGAGGAACGGCAGTGTCGACACGCCGAGCAGGAACGCACCGGCCGACGACAGGGTGTTGAGCAGCGTGAAGCCGTCCGAGGGCAGATAGTCCGCGTACCGGCGGGGCATTCCCTCCTCGCCCAGCCAGTGCTGCACCAGGAAGGTCAGCTGGAACGCCGGGAACAGCAGCCAGAAGTGCAGCTTGCCGAGCCGCTCGTCCAGCATCTTCCCGGTGAGCTTCGGCCACCAGAAGTAGAACCCGGCGAACATCGCGAACACCACCGTGCCGAAGAGCACGTAGTGCAGATGCGCCACGATGAAGTACGAGTCGGTCAGATGGAAGTCCAGCGGCGGCGAGGCGATCAGCACCCCGCTCAGCCCGCCCAGCAGGAAGGACACCAGGAACCCCAGCGACCACAGCATCGGTGTCTCGAACGAGACGGACCCGTGGACCATCGTCCCGATCCACGCGAAGAACTTGATGCCCGTGGGCACCGCGATCAGGAAGGACATCGCCGAGAAGAACGGCAGCAGCACCGCGCCCGTGGCGAACATGTGGTGCGCCCACACCACCGCCGACAGCATGGTGATCGCGATCGTCGCCCCGATCATCGGGAGATATCCGAACAGCGGCTTGCGCGAGAACACCGGCAGGATCTCCGAGATGATCCCGAAGAACGGAAGCGCGACGATGTACACCTCGGGATGGCCGAAGAACCAGAACAGGTGCTGCCACAGCAGTGCACCCCCGTTCGCCGCGTCGAAGACGTGCGCCCCGAACTTCCGGTCCGCCTCCAGCGCCAGCAGCGCCGCCGTCAGCACCGGGAACGCGGGCAGCACCAGGATCGAGGTGAACAGCACGTTCCAGGTGAAGATCGGCATCCGGAACATCGTCATGCCCGGCGCCCGCAGGCACATGATCGTCGCGATGAAGTTGACCGCGCCGAGCGTTGTCGACACACCGGCGACCACCAGGCCCATCACCCACAGGTCACCGCCCGCGCCGGGGGAGAAGTAGGCGCTGTTCAGCGGCGCGTACGCGAACCAGCCGAAGGCGGCCGCACCGCCCGGCACCAGGAACCCGGACACCACCATCAGCCCGCCGAACAGGTACATCCAGTACGACAGCGCGTTCAGCCGCGGGAAGGCCACGTCCGGCGCGCCGATCTGCAGCGGCATCACGGCGTTCGTGAAGCCGGCGAACATCGGCGTCGCGAACAACAGCATCATGATGGTGCCGTGGATGGTGAAGAACTGGTCGTAACCCTGCTCGCTCAGGAACTGCAGTCCGGGCCGGGCCAGTTCGGCGCGCATGGCGAGGGCCAGCAGCCCGGCCAGCAGGAAGAAGCAGAACGCCGTGACCATGTAGAGCCGGCCGATCACCTTGTGGTCGGTCGTGGAGACCCAGCGCAGCACGGCCCGGCCCGGCCGCGGGGCGGGGGCCGTGTACCGGGCGACGATCTCCTGGGTATCCGGCAATTCGGGTAGTTCGGTCATCGCCGGTGACGCTACTCCCCGTGCCCGAAGCCCCGCCCGCGCCACGCCCTGCACACGCCGCCACGTGTACCGCCCTCGGCGCCGGAGCGGCATCGCCGTGCCGGACAGCAGCGCGCGGAAAGCCCCGCCGGGACACCGAGGAGCTGGGCCGGGCGGGCGTCAGGTCGTAGCCGGTGGCCTCCAGGACTCCTTGATCGCCACCGGTTGGCGCAATGACACGGCGCGTGCGTGGCCGAATGCCAACCCGGCCCCCGGTGCGAGCAGATGTCCTGGCGAGCACCCGCCGGTGCGGGGGGCCGGGCCTGTCGGCCGGTCAGGCGTGGGTCTTGGCCAGCAGCTCCAGGACGTCCGCCGTCGTTCCGCTCTCGCCGAGCCGCGGGAAGATCCGCTCGACGCTGCCCGCGTGCGCCTGCGGGTCGCTGTCGGCCATCGCGTCGGTGGCGAGGGTGACGTGGTAGCCGTGGGCGTAGGCGTCACGGGCGGTGGACTCGACGCCGATGCTGGTGGAGATGCCGGTGAGGACGATCTGGGTGATGCCGCGGCGGCGCAGCTGGACATCCAGGTCGGTGCCGTGGAAGGCGCTCCAGTTGTGCTTGGTCACGCGGATGTCTCCCGGATGGCCGGACAGTTCGTCGACGATGACGTCCCAGCCTTCCGGGAAGGCCAGACCACGGGCCTGCCTCTCGGTGCGGCCGGGGACGGCGTCCGCCCAGTCGGGCGCGAAGGAGACCCGGACGAGGACCACGGGCAGGCCGCGGGAGCGGAACGCGTCGGCGAGTTCGGCCGTGCGGGACACGACGTCCGCGGCGGGGTACGGCTCGGTGGGCATGCCCGTGATGCCGGCCTGGAGGTCGATCGCGACGAGGGCGGTACGGGGGTCGAGGGTGGTGAGCGACATGAGTCGGTCAGGCCTTTCGAGGGGTGGGCCGGCCGAGGGGACGGCCGGGCGGGATCGCCGCCGGCGGCAGAGCCGGACCGGCGGGCATGAACAGGGTCGGGCCGTGTGGTCCGGCCGGATCGGTGCGGTACGGGGGGAGTGCCGCGGTGGCCGCGATCGCGCCGAGTCGGGGGTGGAGCGTCGCGGTGACCGAGGACGCGCCGAGTCGGCGGGTGAGTCCGGACGTCACGGACGCGAGAGCCGTGCCAGCAGCTCAATCGCCGTCAGGACCGTCTGCCGCTCCTCCTCGGTGTAGCGGTCCTGGAAGGCGCGGGCCAGCCACTCCTCGCGCAGCTGCCTGTTGCCCTCGACCCGTGCCCGGCCGGCCTCGGTGAGGGTGACCAGCTGGCGGCGGCCGTCGTCGGGGTCGGGGGCACGCCGGATCAGGCCGTGCTGCTCCAGGGCGGCCAGCGTGGTCGCCATGGACTGCGGCCGCACCCCCTCGGCGGCGGCCAGGGCGCTGGCGGTGGCAGCGCCGTGCTTGCCGACCAGGGAGAGTGCCGACTCCTGGGACGGCGTGAGGTCGGCGTCCTGCGCGACCTCGCGGATACGGCGCCGCAGCCGGCTGAAGACCACGCGCAGGTCCAGCGCGGCGCGGCCGGCGGAGTCCGAGATGTGCTCCATGCCGCCAGGCTAGGACGGGCAGCTGAAACTGTCCAGTCGAAACTGTTCAGTCCAACCTGAATAATTCCCCCGAGGTCGCGGGCCTCCCGGGTTCCCTAGGCTGGTGGTGTGCGCCTTCTCCTGATGTCCGACACCCACCTCCCCAAGCGTGCCAAGCAGCTGCCCGACCAGCTGCTCGCCGAACTCCCGCACGCGGACGTCGTGTTCCACGCCGGCGACTGGGTCGATACCGCCACTCTCGACCTGCTGGAGAGCCGCAGCCGCCGGCTCATCGGTGTCCACGGCAACAACGACGGCCCCGACCTGCGCGCCCGGCTCCCCGAGGTGGCCTACGCCGAACTGGGCGGCCTGCGGTTCGGCGTGGTGCACGAGACGGGCCCCGCCGAGGGCCGCGAGACCCGCTGCGCCGCCCGCTTCCCCGACCTCGACGTACTGGTCTTCGGCCACAGCCACATCCCCTGGGACACCGTCGCCCCCGGCGGCCTGCGGCTGCTCAACCCCGGCTCCCCGACCGACCGCCGCCGACAGCCGCACTGCACCTACCTCACGGCGACCCTCGCCGACGGCGCGCTCACCGACGTCACCCTCCGGCGTCTGCCTCAGCGGTAGCGGGCCTGTGGCACGATGCGCTGATGATCAACGAAATCGACATACCCGACGTCGTCCCCGCGGGCCGCATGGCGAAGGGCGACCAGCCGGTCCTCGACCTGCCGGGCGGCCTGGAGCTGAGGCCCTGGCGGGCCGACGATGCCGACGCCGACGCGCTGCTGGCCGGCGGGCAGGACCCGGCGATCCGGCAGTGGAACCTGTTCTCCGTCTCCAGCCGTGACGAGGCCCGCGCCCGGATCGAGCGCATGCACGAGCGGTGGCGGGCCGAGACCGGCGCCGTGTGGGCGATCGCCCAGCCCGGCGGTGCGCCGCTCGGTCTCGCCGGGCTCCACGCCGTCGACCTGGCCGGAGGCAGCGCCGACGTCATGTACTGGGTGCTGCCCGCCTCGCGCGGCGGCGGCATCGTCGTCGAGGCGGCCCGGCGGCTCGGCCGGTGGGCCCTGGACGACCTGGGCCTGCACCGTCTGCGGCTGTGCCACGCGGTCGCCAACGCGGCCTCCTGCCGTGTCGCGGAGAAGGTGGGATACGCCTTCGAGGGCACCATGCGCTCCTCGCTCCTGCACGCCGACGGCTGGCACGACGAGCACCTGCACGCCCTCGTGTCCGGGGCCGACTGATCCGGGCCGACTGATCCGGTTCGGCCGTGCCGCAACTGCCTGAGCCGAGGCCGATCACGCCGGGCCGTCCGAGCCGCGGCCGACCGTGCCGGGACTGGTTGAGTCGGAGCTGCCTGATCCGGCGGCGACTGAGCTGGGCCGACCGTGCCGGACTGTCCGAGCCGGGCTGACCGAGCTGGGACTTTCCGAGTCGGAGTTGTCTGGGCCGGGGCTGACCGAGCTGGGACTTTCCGAGTCGGAGTTGTCTGGGCCGGGGCTGACCGAGCTGGGACTTTCCGAGTCGGAGTTGTCTGGGCCGGGGCCGACCGTGCCGGGACTGGTTGAGTCGGAGCTGCCTGATCCGGCGGCGACTGAGCTGGGCCGACCGTGCCGGACTGTCCGAGCCGGGGCTGACCGAGCTGGGACTTTCCGAGTCGGAGTTGCCTGAGCCGCGGCCGACGGTGCCGGGACTGGCTCGGCCGGAGTTGCCCGGGCCGGGGCCGACTCGTGGGCGTCGGGTGCGGTGTCTACCGGTGCCGGTGCCGGTGCCGGTGCCGGTGGGCGGGTCGGGTCTGCCTCCGGTGCCGTACACAGGTGGCCACCAGCGCCAGCGCCGCGCCCGCCGCCACCGCGACACCGGCCCGCTTCGCCACCGGCAGCCCCGCAGCGCGCAGGAGGTCGAGCGGCTCCACCGCCTCCTCGTCCCCGGCGGCGGGAGGTCCCGGTTGTTCCCCGGGCGTCCGTGGCGGTCGTTGCCCGGTCGTCCGTGGCGGCGGCTCGCCGAGCCGCTGCGCGAGGCACGCGGCGAACTGACCCACCAGCCGGTCGCCCACCTCCGCCAGGACGCCGCGGCCGAACTGCGCCGGACGCCCGGTCACCGTCAGATCGGTCCGCACCGACACCGCCGTGCCGCCATCACGCTCGCTCAGCGCACCGGTGACCGTCGCTCTGGCCGTGCCCTGCCCGCGCGTCTCCCGGCCGCTGGCCACCAGCACCATCCGGTGCGCCGCCTCGTCCTTCTCCTCGAAGACCGCGGTGCCCCGGTAGATCACCGTGACCGGCCCGACCTTCACCTTCACCGAGCCGGTCACGGTCGTGCCGTCGTACTCCTCCACCGCCGCGCCCGGCAGACAGGGCGCGACGCGTTCGATGTCGAGGAGCGCGTGCCAGGCGTCCTCGACCGGGACGGGGACCGTGAACTCGTGGTGCAGCTCCATGGGTTCCTCCTCGCACCCGCAACTCACAAAGCGGCGGGGTGGTGGATGGCTCCGGCGGTCGTGGTCAGGGGTGCGCCACTGCCGCCCCAGCGCAGCGCGACGATCTCGGCGGCGACGGACACGGCGACCTCCTCGGGTGTGCGGGCCCCGAGGTCCAGCCCGAGCGGCGAGCGCAGCCGGGCCAGTTCGGCCTCCGTGAGACCGGCCTCGGTCAGCCGCTCGCGCCGCTCGTCGTGGGTGCGGCGGCTGCCCATCGCCCCGATGTAGGCGGCGGGCCGGCGCAGCGCCTCCTCCAGCAGCGGCACGTCGAACTTCGGGTCGTGGGTGAGAACGCAGATCACCGTGCGCTCGTCGGTGTCGGTGCTCCCGAGATAGCGGTGCGGCCATTCGACGACGACCTCGACGCCCGCCGGGAAGCGCTTGGGCGTGGCGAAGACCGGGCGGGCGTCGCACACGGTGACCCGGTAGCCGAGGAAGTCGCCGATGCGGGCCACCGCGGCCGCGTAGTCGATCGCGCCGAAGACCAGCATGCGCGGCGGTGGCGCGAACGACTGCAGGAACACCGTGACGGCGTCCTCGCGGCGCTCCCCGTGAGGTCCGTAGTGCCTGAGCACCGAGGCGCCGAGGGCGAGTTCGCCGCGCGCGTCGGCGGTGACCGCGGCATCGAGTCCGCTCGCGCCGAGCGTCCCGGCCACGGTGCCCGGCCAGACGGCCAGCGTGGCCCCGCGCGGGGCAGGCCCGTCGACCACTGTGGCCGCGGTCACCGGCTCGCCCGCGGCGACGGACGAGGCGACCTCGCCGAAGGCCGGGTCGGTCTCGGGCGTCACGGACCGCACCAGCACCGTGATCTCGCCACCACAGGTGAGGCCGACCGCGAACGCGTCCTCGTCGCTGTACCCGAAGGTCTCGAGCCGCGCCTCGCCGCCCGCCACCACCTCCTGCGCGAGCTCGTACACCGCGCCTTCCACACAGCCCCCGGAGACGCTCCCCACGACCTCGTCGTCGGACCCCACGGCCATGGCGGCGCCGGGGCCGCGCGGCGCACTGCGGCTGACCGAGACGACGGTGGCCAGACCGAACGGCATCCGGGCCGCGTACCAGCGCTCCAGCGCGGGCAGAATCTCACGCACGCTCCGCTCCTTTCCCGACGGGCACGGGGATATCTCCGGCCTCCGCCCCGCGCACCACCGCCGCCAGCCGCTCCAGCGCCGCCAGGCTGTGTCCCTCGACGAAGACGTCCACACTGGGCAGGGCCGCCGCCATCCCGGCGGCCAGCGGCGCATAGCCGGGGCGGGCCTTGCGCGGGTTCGCCCAGATCACCTGGTGCGCCAGCGCGTGCAGGCGGCGCATCTGCGCGCCCAGCAGCTCCGGATCGTCGCGCTCCCAGCCGTCCGAGAGCAGGACGACCACCGCGCCGCGTGCCATGCCGCGCTGCCCCCAGCGGTTGAGGAACTCGCGCAGCAGCTCGCCGAGCCGGGTGCCGCCGCGCCAGTCCGGCACGGCCGCCGCGAGGGCGGCCATCGCCAGGTCCGGGTCACGGTGCGAGAGCTCGCGGGTGGCCCGGGTCAGCCGCGTGCCGATGGTGAACACCTCGGTCCGGCCCGCACGCACCGCCGCATGGGCGAACCGCAGCAGCGCGTCGGCGTAGGGCGCCATCGAGCCGCTCACGTCGACGAGGAGCACGACCCGACGGGGCTGTTGCACGCGCGCGTGCCGCCGCAGCAGGGCCGGCTCACCGCCGCGCCGCAGCAGCTCCCGTACGGTGCGGCGCGGGTCGATGTCCCCGCGCCGGGCGGGCCGGCGCCGTGCCGAACGCCGGGTCTGCCCGTGCAGGGCGAAGGCCGCGAGCAGCCGGTGGAGCTGGGCGCGCTCAGCGGTGTCCAGGTCGGTGACGTCGCGGTGCCGCAGTACCTCCGCGGAGCTGGCGAGGGCGGCGGAGGGTGGTCCGAGGGGCTCGCTCTCGCCCGGCGCACGCGTCCCGGCGGGCGCATCCCGCACGACGAGCCGCATCCGGGGCGGCGCAGCTGCCCGTACCGGATGCCGGGCGGGCTCGCCGACCGGCCCGAAGTACGCGGCGAACACCCGCTCGTACCGCTCCAGGTCGTCGTGTCCGCCGCACAGTGTCGCCCGACCCGCCCAGTACACGTCCGCCCGGATCCCGGGCCGCAGCACGTCCACCGCGCGCAGGAACGCGTACAGCCGCTCGGTACTCGCGTCGACCCCCGCCGCCCGCAACGCCCGCACGAAGCCGACCAGCACGGCATCCGCCGCCCGCCCCGCGCCCCCCGGCCCGCCCGAACCGCTGGGCCTGCCTGCACCGCCCGAACCGCTGGGCCTGCCTGCACCGCCCGAAC